>JAILDJ010000027.1 GCA_024689505.1 Clostridiales bacterium | reverse complement strand
ATCCTGTTTCGTCTTTTTATCTATAAAAGATTTTTTGTTGATATAGAGCAGATCGGAGGATATAATCGAATAAGATAACTCTTTTCGATAGACAGCGAGGTGCTATATATGATCGATAGACTCACTTCTTTTGATTCTTGCATGGATTTCATCCGTGAACTCAACAGCGATCCATGCTTTTCTGACCCCATGCTTTCTACGCCGGGACAGGTCGAACGAAATCTGATGAATTCCCTGGATAAGCCCGATGATCATGTGCTGGGCGTATATGAAAATGGCGATATGACAGGCCTTTTCGATTTCCTGATCCTGGAGGAGGACCGGTACATCGAGATGATCGTCGGCCTATCCCGATCGGCGGCTGCTTATGAGGAGATCATGGATTGGCTCAAAGCGAACTATCCCGGGTATCAGGCAGATTTCGTGTTCAATCCAGCCAATCATGTCTTGAAAGAATTGCTGGAACGCAACGACGCCGACTTCGACAAAGAGCAGCAGAAGATGGTCCTGCACGATCGGCATCTGCAGATCGATACCACGGGGATTGAACTGTTGTCCAAGGTTTATGAGGAGCAGTATAAGGCGATCCATGGTACGGATGTGTACTGGACGGCGGAACGGGTGATCGAAGCGCCGGAGCGCTTCCGCGTACTGCTGGCTGTGGAAGATGGTCACGTCCTGGGATATATCGATATTACAAAATGCTTCGACGATAACGAACCTTTCGACGTATGGGTCGAACCGTCCTATCGCCGCCGCGGCTGGGGCCGGAAGCTGGTCGCCAAGGCGATCGAACTGAATCGTCCTGCGGATATGATGCTCCTGGTCGAGGTCGACAACACCCCGGCGATCTGCTTGTATGAATCACTGGGATTTGAAAAAGTGGAAGGCAAAAACAATCAGACGGTGACGTGGAATTTATGAGATCCAAAGCACAGGCTGAGACGGAAGATGCTCTAAGGCAGCATGTGTTTTTATTTTTCTCCCAACAGTTTTGCCCAGGCGGTCTGTCCCCCGCTTTGGAACAGAAGGCCGACGGCACGCAAAATGTCGCTTTGCTGTTCCTTAGGCAGCTTGCGCAGGCTTTGATACATCATCTCCAGACGCTTCAGCCGGGTACCATCATGGAAGTTCTCCATGCCGGCCGTTTCAAAGGCGGTGAAGATGGTATCGGTCAGCGTGCGGCGCTCCTCATCGTCCATGCCTGCGAACCAGTGCTTGATGGACTGGTCGATGAAGATGCCAAGTTCAGTGGCTTCCGCCTCGACGAAGTGATTGCGCAGAACCTGCCAGGTGAAGGCATCATGCTGGACCAGACCGACGGCGGTGGAATCGATGATGCGGTGTACACCCTCACTGCCCAGCAGCATCCCGATGATGGATGTGTCCGGCACGATGCTGATGACACGCGGGATGACGGCGTCGTATTCCGGGGTCGCGAGGATATCATCGCGGAATCCTGGCCCATCATTGGTATAGATCTCGATGACGCGATCCCGGATTTCGGGATCACAGAAGGCCGTGGCATAGACCGCGAAATTGCCTCCCTTGGAGTGCCCGCCGACCCGCAGAGTGCCGGGCGTCTTACGGCCGACCTCGTTCAAGTAGCGGGCGGCCCGCTGCTGACCTGCGGTGTGAGATTCAAATCCCATCCCAAAGTCCTCTTTCCACCCGATGAGGGTGCCGTCGGTACCGCGGAACGCGATATACGTCGTACCGTCCGGAAGATGAAAGGTGGTGGCGGCGATCTGCACGTCCTGATCCTTGTCCAGTTCGCTGAAAGAGTTGCTTAAGATAGTGCCGCGGAAGCGGGCGCCTTTGGCCATCTCTTCCATGAGGAGAGGAGCTTTGCCGGTATAGGTGGTACGAAGCAGCACTTCCTCACGACTGTAACGGGCAAAGTAGGCGGCACAGGCATCTTCCAAAGAGACAGGCGCATCACGCACGATGCCTTCAAAATCAGTATAGGCAAGCTCTGATAGGACCAGATTATCGACCTCGTTGAAAGGATCGATGGAGAAAGGCACGTCGGCGCGCCAATTCAAGTAGTCAAATATGTTAGCCATGAGAGACTCCTTAGTTATATTCACGGGCCGCTGCGCACTGCGTGCTCACGCGTCCCTGCCGCCATTCGCACTCTCGCGTTGCTGGCGCACCGCTTCGTGCTCATGCGGCGGCGGGTCGATAGATCGATGACTCATAGGCCGCTCCGCACTGCGTGCTGCCGCGTCCCTGCCGCCATTCGCACTCTCGCGTTGCTGGCGCACCGCTTCGTGCTCATGCGGCGGCGGGTCATAAAGCCATGCCTCTTCGAGTAAGCAAGCTTCCTCAAAGAGACTTGGCTTCATGACCCTTGTGATTCATATTATATCAAAAAACTTGAACATTGACAGTACTTTTGATACAATAAATAAAGGAGTAAAAGGAGGTCGAGCGAATGAACGAGAAGATCCTGGTCTGTGATGATGAGAAAAGCATCGTTGATATACTGGAATTCAATTTAAAGAAAGAGGGGTTCCAGGTCGTGACGGCGTTGGATGGTGCGGAGTGCGTGCGGCAGTTCGAGAGTGAAAAGCCGGATCTGATCCTGCTGGACGTCATGATGCCGGAACTGAACGGGTTTGAGGTGCTGAAAAAAGTACGGCAGACCAGCAACGTGCCTGTCATCTTCCTGACGGCTCGGGCCGAGGAGGTCGATACTGTGCTGGGCCTGGAGCTTGGGGCGGACGATTATGTCCCGAAGCCCTTCAAGGTTCGGGAGTTGATGGCGCGCGTGCGCGCCAATCTGCGTCGTACCGGCGTCGAAGAGAAGAAGCCTGGGGAGCTTTCCGCCGGTGGACTGACGATCGATGAGGATCATTATGAAGTCATCAAGCGGGGTGAGACACTGGATCTGACCCTGCGCGAACTGGAACTTCTGAAATTCTTCATGACTCAGCGCGGCCAGATCTTCTCTCGTGAGGATCTGCTGGAGAAAGTCTGGGGCTACGAGTATTTCGGGGATGTGCGTACCGTGGACGTGACGATCCGCCGTCTGCGTGAGAAGATCGAGGACAAGCCGAGCGAGCCGGAGTACATCCTGACCAAGCGCGGCGTGGGATACTATTTCAACGAGAAGATCTGAATCATCAATCATGGGCAGCATAAAGTGGAAACTCGTGCTCCTGTATATCCTGCTGGTGGTGTTCGTTATCGTGGTCTCTGGTGTTTACATCATCATGAGCGTGCAGCGCAACCAGTACAGGGATACATACACAGAGCTTGAGTATACGTCAGACCGTATTGTAGATACATTGCAGACAGCCAGCCTGGAAGAAGAATCCGACATCCAGGCTGTGTTTGCTGAGGTCTTAAGTGCGCTTATGCTGGAATCCGTGAACCTGGACGCCAAAAATATCTATCTGCTGGATCAGAACGGCGACATGATCTACTATCGTGACGCGGCGCTGACCCAGGCCGACCTGGCTTCGCGGGCCATCATGGACGCGATGGACGGCAGAAAGAATGATGAGCTTTACGTGCACCGTGTCAATGAGAACGATCAGGGTGTATCCGTCGGTGACTATGCCCGGTCCTTCGATCTGCGGTACCGGTCGAGCGGTACGGACAGCACCTACATCCTGTTCATCCGTCAGACCCTGACCGAGGTCGAGAATACGGTCTACAATACAATGATGATCATCATCACGGCATCCGTGGTCGCCATTCTGGTGGCTGGTGTCCTGGCCTATTTCCTGGCCGGCACCATCTCCAACCCGCTGCGCCGCCTGACCCGCAAGACGCAGGAAATGGCGAAAGGCAATCTGGAAGCTGCCGCGCAGGAAACCGTGGCGATGGGCAACAATGATGAGCTGACTGAGCTGGAAAGCAATTTCGCGTACATGGGCCGTGAGCTGAGCAACATGCTGCGCGAAGTCAACAATGAAAAGAACAAACTGTCCACCGTGTTCTCCTACATGGCGGACGGTCTTGTCGTGTATGATACCGAGGGGAAACTGGTGCAGAGCAACCCCGCGGCCGCCCGTCTCCTGGGCGACAGGATCCTGTACGAGGACTTTGACAAGATCTTCGCGCCGTTCACGATCCAGGAGTTGCTGGAATCCGAGGAGAAGACACACACGCAGCTGATGCAGGTGGATGACGCCTACATCAACGCGATCTTCGTCGAATACATGGAGGAAGAGGGCGTCGTCGCCGGCCTGATCGTGGTCCTGCAGGATACGACCGAGGCCAAGCAGATGGAAGAGATGCAGAAGGAATTCGTGGCGAACGTTTCCCATGAACTGCGTACTCCTATCACGACGATCAAAAGCTACGTCGAGACCTTGATCGATGGGGCTAAGGACGAGCCGGAAGTGGAGGATCAGTTCCTGGGCGTCATAAATCACGAATCCGATCGGATGACCCACCTCATCTCAGAATTGCTGGAACTGTCCCGTATCGACTCCCGCCAGGTCAAACTGCAGTTGGAGCCTGTGGACCTGACGGATCTTGTGAAAAACAGTGTGGATGAACATGTATTCCTGGCACAGCAAAAAGAACAGACATTGTCCTTTGTGGGTCCGGAACAGCCGCATTATATCGAAGCGGACACGCAGCGCGTGGAGCAGGTGCTGCGCAATCTGATCACCAACGCGATCAAATACAGCCCGAAAAAGGCCTCCATTACGCTGGGGATGCGTCCGCAGCCGAGGACGGGCCGTGTCGAAGTGTTTGTCCGCGATACAGGTATGGGTATCGAGAAAAAAGAACAGGAACGCATCTTCGAGCGCTTTTACCGGGTGGATAAAGCCCGCTCGCGCTCCATGGGCGGCACCGGACTGGGTCTGGCGATCTCCCGTGAGATCATGGAGATGCACCATGGCGAGATCTGGGTAGAGAGCCAGTATGGTAAAGGCTCGACGTTCTGGCTCAGTTTTCCGCTGATGGATCAGAAGGAGGAGACCGCATGAAAAAATGGATCCCGGGGCTTCTCCTTCTTTGTATTTTGTTCAGCATGCGCGGCGCTGCCCTGGCGGAAGAAGTCAACACCGATAAAATGGTGCAGATGATGTTCTACGGCCAGGACCCGGTGACGGTGGTGACCGAAGGGGATCCATGCCGGATCGACAGCCTGGCGCTGGGCATTCCATTGAAGACGATGTATTATACGTTCGACACGCTGCTGCCGGTGGGCGGCACGGCGGATGAAAACGTGAAGATCCTGAGCGTCATGTACACGGCGGGAGAAAGCGGCCGGCCGATCATCTGGTATCAGAATGAGAGCCAGGTCAACCGGTCGCACTTGTATCAGGAGAATATACCCATCGCGCTGGTGGGCAGGCAGAAACTGTGGATCGGTGTGACGACGGATCAAGGTACGACGGCCAGGATCTACATGATCGAACGCAAGAGTTCAGAGACGGAAAGCACTTTGACCGACTTCTATCTGAACCTGTATGAGGAGTACGGCCGGTGATGAAGAAGATCATTTCGTTTTTCCGGATCACGGCCGTCCAAAGGATCGCGTATATCTTTGTGCTTTTATTATTGATCGTTACCGCGCTTCTGCAGACCTATCGTTTGTGGCAGCAGACAGAGCGCCCCAGCGAGCGTGATCGTGTGTCCGGTCAGGTCGAACCGGATACGCAGGCTTCCATGTTGGAACCTTTTGATATGTACCTGACGCGGGATGGGATCCGCTTTGCGCGTGTCAATGCCTTGTCCGGTATTTATCAAGATCTGTGGACGGTGACGCGTACGCTGATCACGCGTATGGTGCGGTCCGGCCTCACGGTGACACCGGTCCGGGTGGAGGAACTGCCGGAGGACAGAGCGGGGATCGCGCTGCAGTACGCTTTTCCGCTGCCGGCGGAAGCGGTCCGTGAACTGTTGCAGATCGAGGATGAAACGGGGGATATCAAGGAGATCATCCTGATCCCTTCGCAGACCCGTAATGAACCGGCCATGATGTACCTGGTCGACCAGGACCAGTCACACGTCCTGCGGGCGGACAGCAAGATCAATGTATCCACCAAAGCGGCGCAGAATTTCAATGAACGCTTCATGGACTGCCTGGACAGTGTGGCGCCGGAGTATATCGATGCGCATCGTCGTTTCCCGGCCATGTTCCTGGATGAATGTTACGTGCACGAGCTGGAAAGCCGCACCATGTACCATATCCCGGAGATATCGGTCTCCTATGTGCAGGAAGGCGTGTTGGATACCGAAGCGGCGTCTTCTTACATCATGCATTTCTTTGAGCATCCGGACGTAGCCCGACAGGTGGAACAAGGGAAGGACTTCGTCTGGTACGCGGATGAAAAGCACACGGTCCGATATGATGCGCACGGCCTGCTGCAGTATGTTTCCACACAGCGGCCTTCCGAACGGGAGATGCTGCCGCTGACGGAAGCTTATCAGCTCGCCTGCGGCTTCCTGCGCGAGGATCTGGCCTTTGACCGGACCCTGCTGCAGGAGATCTATTTCTGCGATTTTGAAAGTTCCGGAGATGGGACTTATACATTCTGCTGGAATTATGCTTACAATCATGTGCCTTTTTCCATGAGCGGGGAGAATCGCAGCTGGACGGACCTGTCATACCCGATCCGGATCGTCGTGGAAGGCCGGCAGGTACGGTATTATCACCGGTATCTGCTGGATAAAAATATGACTGCGGAAGGTATATTCTCGATCCGGGAGACATACATCGAAGCCCTGGATGAGATGTTGAAAGGCTTGCCTGAGCAGGCGCGCATCCGTTCTTTCAGCCTGGAATATGAGGAGATCGATGGCAGGCCGGTCCTGTACTGGAAGGTGGATACTGACCACGGGCAGCTGTCACTCCCGGCAGGGGAGGTGCGTGTATGAACTGGAAAACTGTACGTTGGATCCTGATCATCATCTTCGCCCTGCTGAATATGGTCCTCTTTGGTTACAGTCGGCAGATCGACAGACAGATGTATGAGGTGCCAAAAGCCCGGATCGAAGACTTGAAGACCCGATTTGCGGACTGGGGCTACGCCCTGCCGGAGACGCTTCCATCGACGCATTATCCCGCCGCGGAACTGATCCTGCAGGAGAACGATCTGGAAGCCCGTGCGGACCAATATTGGGACAAGGAATTCGAAAAGTCCTACATGGTGGATGCACGCGTGCTCTATTCCTGCGGGACTGAAACGTTGACTGTAGATCGCGACCATAGCAACATGGTCTATACGCAGAACCGTCGGTCCTATGATTTTTCCTTGGATAAGGATCAGTGGGAGACCTTGGCGATAGAGGCCGCCCGAAGACTGACCAAGGTGGAAGATCTGACTTTGATCCGCCGTGTGAAGACCACGGGGGATACGATCGTCTTCAACTTTTGTGAGCGCTATGGCGGGCAACTTCTGTTCGCGAACCAGACGGTGGTGACCGTGACGAACGGTGTCGTGGTACGTGCTTCAATGACACAGTATAAGGTCGTGGGCTTTGAGCAGCAGAAATTGAATCAATATCCTGTGGATGAGCTGCTGTACAGCGGATTGAAGCAGTTGGGACCGGCCGCGGAAGGTCGAACCGGTCTTGAGCAGTTGAAAGTCTTCTTCGGCTATCAGATCCATAGGATCGAAGAAGATGGGATCTACTGCGTGCCGATGGTCGCGATCATCCGGGAGGATGGATCTGGCTTGAGGATCAATCGCTTTACCGACACGTCCACCGTGCTTTCATAAAAGATATTGCCTTTTTAGCATATACGTGTTATAATGCGAAATTGAGCAACATTTGACCCGCCTATAGAGTAAGAGATCGACGGGGATCACGTGCCTATGGCACACGAGATTCAAAGGGGAACCTAATGGATAAATTGGTGATTCACGGACAGCGCCCCCTCAAAGGACGCGTCCAGATCAACGGGGCCAAGAACGCGGTGCTGGCGATCGTTGCAGCCGCGTGTTTAGCAGATGACGTCTGTGTAATTGAGAATATACCGAAGATCGCGGATATCGACAACATGCTTGCCATCCTGCGGTCTATGAATGTGCAAACAGAATACCTGGACGAACACACCGTCCGCATCGACAGCAGGACCATGGTCAATTGTTGTGCGGACTCTGACGAAGTGCGTAACATGCGCGCTTCCTACTATCTGCTGGGCGTTCTTCTTGGCCGTTTCAAATACGCACGGGTCTCATTCCCGGGCGGCTGCGACTTCGGCGTACGTCCGATCGATCAGCATATCAAAGGTTTCGAAGCTTTAGGCGCCGAGGTCGACGCGAAGAGCATCATCGAGATCAAAGCACGCGAACTGCACGGTACCAACGTCTTCCTCGACGTGGTCAGTGTAGGCGCGACTATCAATATCATGCTGGCAGCAGTGCTTGCCAGAGGGACTACGGTCATCGAAAACGCGGCCAAAGAACCGCACGTCGTCGATACCGCCAGTTTCCTGAACAGTATGGGTGCCGATATCAAGGGCGCCGGCACGGATGTCATCCGCATCCGCGGCGTACAGAAGCTGCATGGCTCCACATACGCGGTCATTCCGGATCAGATCGAAGCCGGTACATACATGGTGGCGGCAGCCATCACCGGCGGCGATGTCACTGTAGAAAACCTGATCCCGCGCCATATGGAAGCGATCACCGCCAAACTGCGTGAGAGCGGCGTGAAGGTCTACGAAAAGGACGACAGCCTGCGCGTCATCAGCGAAGGTATCCGCAAAAAACCTGTCAAGATCAAGACACTGCCCTATCCCGGCTTCCCGACCGATATGCAGCCGCAGATGATGGCCTATCTTGCCACCATCCCCGGTACCAGTATCGTCAATGAAAGCGTTTACGATGGACATCGGTTCCGTTATGTCGAGCAGCTCAAACGCATGGGCGCCAACATCGACGTCGAGAGCCATATCGCTATCGTAGATGGTGTGACCGAACTCGTCGGTACCGAGGTCGAAGCAACCGACCTGCGTGCCGGAGCCGCCATGGTCCTGGCCGGACTGGCCGCCGTCGGCGAAACGGTCGTCACCAATATCAAGTATATCGACCGTGGATACGAGCGCATGGTGGACAAGTTCAACAATATGGGCGCCTGGATCGAGCGGGTCCACGAGAATCAGCCGATCCCCATCCACCACCGGGAGCGTGCCGTATGAAGATCACCTTGATCGCCTGCGGACGCATCAAAGAAAAGTTCTATAAAGACGCTGTGGCGGAATATGCCAAGCGTCTTTCTGCGTATTGTACTTTGAATATCATCGAAGT
>JAILDJ010000275.1 GCA_024689505.1 Clostridiales bacterium | reverse complement strand
ACTCTTCCGTCAAAAACATAGGGTTCCCCGTCGGGGATGTATTCCCAGGACGGCAGATAGGGATTGAAAGCCTGCATGCTGAAATACCTCCTTCATTTTTACTTATTATAGGCATTAAAAAAGTAAAAGTAAATAGGGTAGCAAAGTGCGGAAGAACGTGGTATGATATCGTAGAATCATATCATCAACAGGAGAGCAGTACCATGGATCAGCATGTGAATCCGCCGATTCTGATGCGGGAGCATATCTGGCGCTTTAATGAAGCAGCCAGTTTCGGCCCCTATGTCGATTCGTATCTTATCGTAGGCAGTGAAAAGGCGCTGTTGGTCGACACGCTGCAGACCGATACCGGCCTGTATGAGGAAGTCCGCAAGATCACGGACAAACCACTGGAGGTCTTCATCACCCATGGCCATGGGGACCATGCAGGTGTCGCCACGAGGGAATTCCATGAAGCGGGCGTGCCCATCTATATGAGCCATCTGGACGTGGACCAACTGGTCAGCCGCAGCCGTTACGGAGCACAAAAGGATTGGTTCCTGGACCTGGTGCCGGGGCAGATCTTCGACCTGGGCGGCTTCGTATTCCACACGATCTCCATCGACGGTCACTCCAAGGGTTCGATGGTCGCGCTGGACTATGAAAACCAGCTGCTGTTCTCCGGCGACGGCATCGGTTCCGGACATTTCTGGATGCAGCTGCCGAACTGCAGCCCGCTGCACGTCTTCTGTGAGAATCTGCGGGCGTTGGTGAAAGAATGTGGAAAATGCCCGGATCTTCTGGTATTTCCCGGACATTACGATCAATCACCGGTACAGCTGACCGGTCAGTTCGTCAGGGATGTGCTGGAAACCACGGAAGGTCTGCTGGATGGGTCTCTGAAGGGCGAGCCATTCCATCAGGTGCTGGGCCAGCGCACGATCGATTGCTGCCAGATCTCGAGAGGCGTCATGGTCAGTTACCTGTATGATCCCAACAATTTCTGAGGACATGCTTTGATGAAGAAATATATCCCCTTGCAGAAGCGCAGCAAGAAACTGCAGAAGGAGCATCATAAGGCCGCCCGCGCCGGCTGGGGCGACATCTCTCCGGTCACCCGGGTGTCCAAGAAGAAGAACAAGTATGACCGCAAGGTCCGCAAGGCGATGGACCGGCGGGAAATGAACGAGGGCTGAGTTTATAATCCGCGTACAAGTGATCGATCGGGACCATGCGGCGGACATCCGCATTCCTAACGAGCCATTCGCCCTGGTCGGACGTATGATCCCGCGCTATCTGGACGAGCAGTGGGGCTATGATGTCAAAATGTTCGACACCCCTTCGGAGATGTGCTTTCCGGATGAAAACTATGACTACGACACGATGTGCAAGGACCACGTTTTCATCGGCGCATACGAGGATGACCGGTGCGTCGGCCTGGCGGTGCTGGCGGATGGATTTTTCAAACATATGTACCTGGAGGACCTGAAAGTGGACCGCGCATATCGGGGCACCGGCGTGGGGCGGCAGCTGATCCGGACCGCGAACGAGATCGCTTTGGACCATGGATATCATGGCTTATATACGATCGGGCAGGACAACAATCTGATCGCCTGCCGGTTTTATCTCAGTGCCGGGTTCCGCATCGGCGGGCTGGACACCGAGGTCTATAAAGGAACGTCACAAGAAGGTAAGACAGATATCATTTTCTATTTAGACTGATCATAAACAGGAGGAGAACGTCATGACACAGGAAGAATGGGAAGTACTTTCACCGGAGCAGAAGCGCAGGGAACTCTATCTCCAGCAGAAAGAGATACTCTGTCTTTTCAGAGAACGCAACGCCATTTCACAGGAACAGTACGACCAGAGCCTGACCGACTTAACGAAAAAGATGCACATGGAAGGGGTCGCGTGATCCATCCATGAACATTGAGCAGTACTTTGCCCCCTTCATCCAATCGATGCGGTATGACAGGGAGCTGAAAAAGGCCGCCAGACGATTGCTGACCGGCACAAGCCGGGAATCGCTCGTGCAGCAGCCGGGCTATGAGGAGTCGGAATACCTTAAGGAGAACATGCGGAATTCCGTCAGAAGCTGTGTGCGGGGAAAGGATACCGCGGTGCGGGTGTATCGGAGGTTCGTCCGATACCTGCAGGATCAGGGGGTGCACGTGGACGTTCACTTCCCACCCGTCCCCATCGACAACAGTTTCGAACGGCTGATGTTCATCGCGAAGTATCTGCAGGATCCTGAGGCACGCATCGCCGATCTGCCGGACGTGCTTTGGGTCAGCGACCGCACCATCGAGGCGGATCTGGCTAGGCTGCGCGGTCTGGAGGATCCGATCCAGGTCTGCGGACGGCCGTTCATCATCGAGAATACCGAGCGTTCCGGAGGCCAGCTGCGGTTCGCTTCCACGGCGCACCCGCTGTTTTTGACCGAAAACCTGACCCAGGTGCTCATCATGCTGAAGGGTTTGAAGGAAATGGCCAAGGATCCGCTGTACAAGAAGTACGCGGAGGCCACCGCCTTCGATATCTGGGAACAATTGTCCGAATACGCCAGGAACCGTATCCACTATGTCTTGACGGACATCCTCCCGGAGGACTTAAACTGGTACGAAGGCCTGGAGAAAGAGGACGAGGATACGTTCTACACGGAGCGCCGGTGCAGCGTGGATGGAGACGTATGGCTGGATTGCATGAAAAATGAAAAACCGTTTTGCGTGGAGTATGAAAGTGATGACGGGCCGATCATCTACACAAATTGCCGCTTCATCCACCGGAGCTATCGACATGAGGATGGCTCAATGGTCATCGACGTGCAGTGTGACCAAGGCCGGAAAACTTTGAAAGGGTCCCGCGTTCTGCGCAGCTGCTATACCCTGGAAGAATTGACCGATTACTAAAAAAGTTGAAGCTGAGCTTCAAGGAAAGTGCGTTTCATAAAAGGTATAATACGCTTATCAAAAAGCAAAGGAGATACCTACTATGAAACGCACTTT
>JAILDJ010000250.1 GCA_024689505.1 Clostridiales bacterium | reverse complement strand
TTTCTGTTTCAGCTCCTCGTCCTTCAGATATCCGATTGCGATCTGCGGCAGGTGTACGGTTCTTGGTCTGCTGGATTTGGTAGACGGGACCACGACGAAGCCTTCTTTTCTGCGCTGCAGTTGCTGCTCGATCAAAAGGGTTCCTTTTTCGCGATCGACCTGACGCCAGGATAGACCGAGGCATTCGCCTTCACGCAGCCCACCGAACAAAGAAATGGCAAAGGCATTCTCAAACCGATCGCCACGTATCGCATCCAGGAAGCGGGGGATCTCTGCATCCGTCAGAGGCTGGACCTCTTCCTTCACAGCCTTCTTGACGGTGATCTTGTCTGCAGGATTCGTATCCAGGTATCCGAGCTTGATAGCTGTATCGAATGCTTTATGGCATAGGCCGGTAGCACAGCGCACAGTCTTCACGGATAAGCCCTTCCTGATCATGCCGTTTGCCATCTTCTGGAGGTCTTTACCGGAGACATCCTGTAGAGGGATATTGCCAAGATAGGGCTTTATATAGTTCTTGGTATCACTCTCATACTTCATGACGGTGTAAGGCTTCAATTGATCCCTACAGTATGTATCCAGATATTCATCCATCCACTGACCGACGGTCATCTTGATGGGAGCGATATAGCGATTGTGTTCGACCTCGTAGATCAGATCAGTCATCTTCTGCTGGACTTCACGCTGCGTCTTTCCATAGACCGATCTGACGAGACGCTTGCCGGTACCGGGATCATAACCGACAGTCAGACGGCCTTCCCAGGTGATCACTCCGTTGCGCTCGCGCTTCCGGATGCTGCCCGTTGATTTGGATCTCATAGGCATGCCCTCCTTTTGATAAAATAATACGCCTCTTCGGAGGCGTTATTTTTGTGCCTGAAAACGGTCATCTCAAGCCGTACCGTCTCGCAGCGTATCGGATAGAGAGGATCCGTCCGCCGCTTTTTCCTGAAGGTCCAGCTCTTCAGCGTAAGCCTGGAGCGCAGCTTCTTTATCAATTGCAGAAGCCTTTTGCTCGTCCAAATACTCAGCATAGACCTTATCGACCATCCATTTGAGCCATTTCCAACCTTCCGGAGGCAGGTTCATTAACATGGTCACAAAGCGCCGGCGGAAAGCATCATCCCGGTCGGTAAAAACGTCCTGAGCCCAAGAGATCAGCTCATCCTCCTGGCTGGTCTCGACAAAAGGCTCTCCCTCACCATCACGAAGCCAATCTTCGGAGACGTGGTATTCGCGGCAGATGGACTTGATCATCTGATCAGTTAAGGAGCGAGATCCAGTTTCGATATTAGAAATAGCAGATCTAGTAACTCCAAGTTTGTCGCCGAACTTCTCAAGAGTGAGATTAAGATAGTCCTTTCTTAAGAGTTTTAGTCTTTCACTCTGAGTCATCAAAACATACTCCTTTCATTAATTTCGTGGGATAAACACACTATACAACAAAGAATAAAAAAAGTCAAGAAAAAAGTTCACAAAGTGGACAGAACGTGTTGACAAGCGTCACATAGTGTAATATAATGTACACATAGAAAACAGAAAGGAGCAGCAAGAAAACAGAGAGAGATGAAAGAGGAATCATCCTGGAAGACTCATAACAGTACGCCATGCAAAGATTGTGACGAACGGCATGAGGGATGCCATTCAAATTGCCAGGAATACATTTCATACAGGGCTTCACACTCAGCGCGGAAGGAAGCCTTCAACAAATGGGCATATGAAACAAGGAAGGATAGGATGGATAGATTAGGAAGACCGAACAGAAGAAAGCGGAGGCAAAAATGAGCGCATACAAACACTGGCGGATCTATTACTCGATTCAATATATCGATGGATCAGTAGAAAAGGTATCTTTTGGAAGTGGAGGATTGGATATACCGACGGTTAAGGCGCGGACAATCCAAGGGGCATTAAAGCTTGCTGAGGAAAACGTAGTTAAGCCGTTACGGATGGATCGTGACATCAGGGACGTAGTGATCTGGAACATCAGCATCGTTGAAGATGATGTCTTTGGTGATCGGTAAGAGAAAGGAGCCACTTATGAGCACAGAGATCAAAGAGCAGCTGAAAGAAATCGAGATTATTGGACAGGTCGGGAAGTACCGTCAGGATGTGGTCACAGAGGCCATGGAACTGAGCATGGAGATGCTGGAGGAGATGAATCGACGAAAGCTGAAAGAAGCGGTAAAGAAGCCGGAAGCTGATTCTGCAGCGCAGTTGTTAATGCCAGCGAAATAAGAAATGGAGGAAAACATGGAATTAGCGATTCAAAAGCAGCTCATCAAGCTGGAGCGGACCACGCTCACATTGGAGGAAGCGGCCGCGGATCTGGGTGTTAGCATGAATACCATGTATACGCTGATCCGAAGAGATGATTTTCCGTGCTTCCGAATAGGGAAGAGGTACAGGATCCCATATGACGGCCTGAAGGAATGGTCAGCTCGTATGGCCAGGCAGCATGAGGAGGTAGCTATATGAAAGACACGATCAAAGTAATCATCAAGCATCCCAACCAGGTGGTCGGGGAATATAAGGCGATCGACAACACACTGGAGGCGCTGCAAAAGGTCGTGGGTGGCTATATCGAGCTCATATCTGTGCAGAGCGATCCTGAAGTGCTTCTGATTTGTAACGAAGAAGGCAAACTGCAAGGATTATCACATAACTTTATTATCACTGAGAAAGACACTCTCAAGGATCTTATTGTCGGTCCGGCAATCATCTGTGGAGCAGATGGCGAGGACTTTGGGGATGTGCCGATCACTTTGGACGAATGGCACAAGATCCTGTGGGATTGGGGAAACTAAAGGGGCTCATGGCTGATCCGGGTTCGAGTCCCGGAAGTCCCATATTGGCTGGTGCGAAAGTTACACGATAAAACACTCCAATCTTTTCAAAAATCCATAAGGTCCTTGTGTTGTTGCTCACCGAACGAAGGATTCATGCACGCATCAGCCGTTTTTGCCCGTGCTCCGGGACGCACTGACAGGTTCAGTGCCGCAGGTCCGACTCCTGCCGCGGGAATCTATCGATAGAATATCTCTATGAAGGAGGGTTTACATGGCGAGGGTATGGAGTGCCAAGGAAATCAAGCAGTGTCCTAAATGTGGCCGATATGCCTTTGTAAAGACTAGTTTTCGCAAAGATGGTGATCAGCCGGTGTATATAGGCGGCGGCTGCCTCTTTTGCGGACATAGAGGCGAATGGGACGGAAGGCATCTGTCAGACAAGGGTATTCCGGAGTATCGGGATGCCAGAAGATGGGAGGCAAAAGCATGAAAATATTCAACTGGACGGTAACAGCGATAGCGCTGATCCTGATCTGCACCGTTGTGTTCCTTCAGATCGCCGAGCCGTGGGCTCTGATCGCGGTCGTGATGTCTCTGGCCTGGCTGATCAGCTGGGCATGGGGGCCGGAACATGCCGGATAAGTGCGAGTGGCCGGAGGGAGCGACCGTCTGCATAGGCGGGCACGAGGTGGATCCGTGCCTGTATGAGGAGATCGAGAAATGGGAAAACGTGACGGTGGTCGTAAACCGCTGCAAGCGTTGCGGCCACATCGAAATAGAATGGTATCCGCAGGAAGATACGAGGAGGCTCTTATGACCATAAGTTTCGTGGAGGCATTGATAGCCTGGATCATCTTGGCCAGTGTGGTAGTAGGTGGGATCCTATTTGGAATCGGCTGTTTGATTATGAAGCTGCATGATAATCACTGGGAGATCTGAAATGGATTGGCATACCGGATGTCCAATGAGAGAAGGGAGATACCTTGTCACCATCACATGGATGGGGAAGAGACTCGTCTTTACCGACTACTGGATAGAACCGCTCGGATGGGACGAGTGGCATGATGATGTGGTCGCCTGGGCAGAACTGCCGGAGCCATATAGAGGAGAAGAACATGAATGAATTGGAAAGACTCGGAGAGGTTTTTATGAATCTGGTTCACGCCTTTAAGGATGCCATCGAAGCCAAATGCGGAAGCTTCAGGGAGAGCATTGAAAGACTTGCGGAGATCCTGAAGAAGGAGCAACTGAGCAATCGGCATAGCAGACAAGGCCATAACCTGCGCTACTGGCAGCACAGAAGGATCAGAGGATTAAAGTGGAGACAGGGACAATGACGAAAGAAGAAGCAAAGAATCACCAACAGAGACTGGGCAACGCATTAGGCTGGTACTACGCAACATCGGCGGAGAAATGCTGTGAAGTATACCCCAAGTTAATGACGGTAGAAACAAATGATCCGAAGGATATTTATCTTGAGTGCGAAGTGTGTGGGAAGAGAACAGAATTGTTCACAATGCCATGGCTCGCGGTCAGAGCATGGAACGAGCATCATTACAGAGATCAACAGTTGAGTCTGTTTTAGAAGAAGGAAATGACTGAGAAAGGAAAGAATCATGAGTGAAATTGTAAGAGAGATAACAAGAGAAGAACTGGGTGCGGTGAATAATATGTTGAGAGCAGAAAACGAGAAGTTAAAAGCAGAACTTGAAGAAGCAAGATTGGCTGTAGAACATAACCGTCACGTCGCAGAAGAAAATCAGCTTAAATATGAATTACGTTATCGTGATGGCGTTATTTACGGCATGAAATACGCACTTAGATGCAACGGAGTAAGCGGCGGTGAGGTGGATAGAGGATATGAACGATGATTTAATCAGCAGAATTTCGTTGAAGCAATCAATAGCGGCATCTGCAATTTTGAAAGATAAAAAGACGCTTGAACAGATAATAGACGAAGAGCCATCCATAGACGCAGTAAATCACGGAAGATGGATAGAAGAGCCTGTTTTAGGAGGACGAGATGACAGAGAAAGAAAATGAGATGGTCCAGGAGATCACCGCATCGTGCGTGCGTCTCAACGGCACGGGCTTTGCGGAAGCGGAGATCCATCTATTCACAAGGATGACGTTCCTCGAGGTCCGGCTGAGGCTTGGATCCGAAGATCTCCGGCAGGATTACTGGGACAGAAGCTACATGGTAGATGCAGGATATCAGGGAGAAGAGCGGATCCGGGAACTCAACGCGGTGCGGAACAAGCTCCGCGGCTGGGAGAAGATCAAACTGGGCGCCATGAAGGCAGCCACTTCGGATTGGAAGGTAGATATACCGGAACCGTTTGCGAACAAATAATAGGCAGGATTTTCCAATCATAAGGATTTCAAAAAAAGTGGGAGAACATCCCACTTTCGGCCTTGATAAGGATATTAAAGTTGGGTACAAAAGGGCGGAGAAAATGGCATACAAGCGCAAGGTCTATCGGTTCCTGAACGCCATCGAGGTGGAGGACTACCACGATGGCCGATATGGTGCTCCGGGCATGAGCCGAGAGCGGAAGAAGAAGGCGACGCCGGAGCAGATAGAAAAGCAGAACCAGTATCAGAAGGAGAAGCGCTGCCGGCACAGACTGCGGAAGCACTTCGATGTGAACGATTATTTCGTCACGCTGACTTATGCGCAGGACAGACGCCCTCAGGACATGGCCCAGGCCAAGAAGGATATCGGCTGGTTCACCAGGCAGCTGCGTAAGGAATACCGGAAGGCGGGCCGGGAGCTGAAGTGGATCCGGAACATAGAATGTGGATCCAGAGGCGCCTGGCACGTCCACATGGTCCTGAACCGCATCCCGGATCTCGACCTGATCATCACCAGGCTATGGAAGCATGGTATGGTCGATATCAAGCTCCTGTACCAAAAAGGTGAATTTGCCGAGCTGGCCAAGTATCTGACCAAGACACCGAAGACAGAATCGCGCCTTCGTGAGGCGTGCTACTCGACATCAAAGAACCTGCCGCTGCCGGAGCCGGAGAAGAGCGTACACCAGGGCTGGAAGATCACCGACAAGATCAGAGTGCCGGCTGGCTGGTACCTGGATAAGGAGTCATTCCGTGAGGGCGTCAATCCGATCACAGGGCATCCGTACAGGACCTATACGCTGATCCGGCTGCAGCGCAGGAATGAACGAAAGAAGAGGCGAAAGCGTGAAAGTATTGATTCTAAAGATGCTCGGAAGAGACGAGACCGGGCGGGCCGATGAGGCCACTGTCACGATCCAGGTGGCGGGAGAGGACGAAAAACTGTATGGATACCAGGTCACTGGATACAAATGGGAGGAGCGTCCGGACGACATGAAGCACTGGGAGGATGATAGCGATGACGGATCAGCAGAAGATCAACATGGATGAGCCTTTCTGGAAGACGCGGAAGACAGTCGCCTATGACAGGAAGAAACTGGCCAGAGAGCTGGCCAAGAAAGGCGTGACGCTCAGGGAAGCGGCTATAGCCGTCAGCGTAAACGAGCAGTATTTCTACAGCGGATACTACCGCGGCGGCGGGATCAATGTAGTTCTGGCGCTGCGTCTGCAGAAGCTCTATGGAATAGATCCGCTGACATACGTGATCGGCGCGGATCGGGCTTTCTTCGAGAGCGGCGATCCGAAAGATCTGCCGAAGATGACCAGGCGTCCGCAGCTGAACAGAAAGCCGGATGTCAGATCTCTGATGGGACCGTCAAAGAAAGAGAGACGCAGACGGAACCGGGCACAATTCGGCGAGTCCAGGACCAATGCACAGATCAGATCCGGCAACGAATACCGGAAGCGGTGCAGGCAATGCATCTATCGAGGATCCGGGATCAATGGCTGCGACTATATCATCCTGGTTGGTCATAGCAGAGGGTGCCTGGCTGATGCATGCACACGGTTCGTGCCGGGTTCGCAGCTGAAGCAGAAGCCACAGTCTCTGTCCAATCTGTAAACATGGCATACCGGAATAAAGAGCATTATAGAGATCCGACAGCGGGAGCGGCCATGTGGAACGTGACGCGGAGAAGACGGGAGGAGGCGACTGCTAGAGTGACGAGAATGGAACTGGAGAACTATAGGCGGTGGGACGAAGAGATCCAGCGCCTCAAAGAGCAGATCGAGGACCTGCAGGACGGCGGCATTAAGAGTCCGAGAGTCACCGGGATGCCGAAGGCGACCAGCAAGGCCGGTGATCAGATCGGCAACAGGGTAGCCAGGCTGTCCACACTGGAAGGCATGATCAACGACCTGAAGGTCCGCCAGGCGCGGATCCGTGACGCCATCGGAAGACTTAAGCCTATAGAGATGCGGATCATCTGGTTCAGGTATATCGATGGGCTGTCATGGGAGCGGATCGCAGAGAAGATGCAGTACAGTCAGAGATTCATTCGGCAGATCCATGACCGTGCAGTACGCAGCCTGGAAGAGATGGGTCCGGGACCACAGAACAGATGTTCTTGACAGCGCAGGTAAAACGTGCTATTATGATATTGTGCAAGAACCATAGACAGGTCCCGGACGCCAACCGGGAGCCTGTCTTTTTGTATGCACTTTTGCTTTCATGTTCGTCCGTCCCGATGAAATCCAGGCGGGACGGAGCCTCCTGAAAAAGACCGCCCCACACAAAGGGGCTGGGCAGATAAAAGGGCCCGGGCCTACACAAAAGACCCGGCAGGGATCAGAGGACCTGTGGTATCCAGGAGAACGGCATGGGCACCAGAGAATGGGAGGAAGGAGCTGAGGACACATGGCAGCTCGTGCAGGCAAACCTCTGCGAGCAGACAGGACAGGAGAATTCAGGACCGCCCTGGAAAAGAACCGACGTATCATCTATGCCACCCAGACTGTCTGCGGGATCTGCGGCAAACCTGTGGACATGTCGATCAGATATCCTCATCCTCTCTCGCCAACGATCGATCACATCATCCCCATTGCAAAAGGCGGGCACCCATCAGCGCTGGAGAATCTTCAGCTTGCTCATCGTTGGTGTAACAGACAAAAAAGTGATAAGTTTTTCGCGATCAAGCAAGTCGGAGAAGAAGCAGAGATCGCGAACAGAGATCTTCCGTTGCATTACGACTGGAAGCACTACAAGGCTGTGGACTGATTGGCACACATAGGGGGGACCCTCCCGGGGGACCTCCCGCTCAGCCCTTCACCCGGCCGTACTGCACGGATTTTCGCGCGCCAGATATTTCGGCAGGGGGGAAAAGGGGTCTTTCTTCCTTCGGCGTGCGCGCGTGAGGAAAATCGTGTCGTATTTGGACGCGAAATGCATGATAAAGGACTGGCAGCATGAAGAAAAGAGCCTGGAAAACGAAGATCAAAAGGGCCTGCAGAGAGGCCGGCACCTATATGCCGTACTTCGACGCGCCGATCGACGCGCTGGCCGGGATCCTGGAGTGCAGAGACCAGGTCGAGGAGCTCTACCGCGAGGAGGACGAGGGCCCGATCGTGGAGTACACGAATAAGAACGGATCCACGAATATGGTCAAGAATCCTCTGCTGGCCACCTGGGATGATTTGAATAAATCGGCGTTGACATATTGGCGGGATCTTGGGCTGACGCCGGCTGGCCTGAAGAAGATCCGCGAAGACACCTTCCGGAAAGAGCAGGAGAAATCCGCGAGCGACAATTTGTTTGAGCGGCTGCAGAATGCGAGAGCAGCCAGAGAGGAGAAAAATGGCAGCGTATAAAGGCATCGAATATCTCAGGAGAAGACTGGCACAGAAGCGGATCCGTGTCCTTAAGCGGTATGAGTATTACGAGATGAAGCAGACAGTCAGAGACATGGATATCTCTACGCCGGACGAGCTCAAGTTCTGGCGGAACAACGCACTGGGATGGTGCACGAAGGCGGTGGATACCCTGGCTAATCGCCTGGTGTTCCGAGAGTTCCGTGATGACAATTTCAACATGAATGAGATCTTCAACATGAACAATCCGGACATCATGGTAGACAGTGCGATCCTTTCTGCGCTGATCGCTGGCTGCAGCTTTGTCTATATTTCTGCAGATGATGAAGGATATCCAAGACTGCAGGTCATCGATGGCGCCAATGCGACCGGCCTCATGGATCAGATCACAGGCTTGCTCACCGAGGGATATGCGGTCCTCGAGCGTGATGACATGCAGAGGCCCATCTTGGAGGCGTATTTTACCGCTGAAGAGACGATCATCCTCAAAGAAGGTGAAGAATCCGGCCGATGGGCGAACCCGACTGAACATCCGCTGCTGGTTCCTATCGTCTTCAGGCCGGACGCGAAGCGGCCCTTCGGCCACAGCTGGATCAGCCGTGCCGGCATGAACCTTGTAGACGCTGCATCGAGAACTCTCAAGAGAGCGGAGATCACTGCGGAGTTCTATTCGGTGCCGCAGAAGTATGTAACAGGCCTGGATCCGGACGCGGAAGTGCTGGATCGCTGGCGTGCGACGATCACCACCATGCTGACGTTCACAAAAGACCAGGATGGAGACAAGCCGACGCTGGGACAGTTCCAGCAGGCGTCCATGAACCCGCATCTGGACATGATGCGGCTCCTGGCTTCAATGTTTGGAGGAGATGCAGGCCTTACGATGGATGATATGGGATTCCCGTCCGAGAATCCATCCTCAGCTGAAGCTATTAAGGCGGCGCATGAAAGCCTGCGGGGAACTGCCAGAAAGGCACAGAAGACCTTCGGAAGCGGCCTGCTCAATGTGGGATACCTGGCAGCGTGTCTGCGGGATCAGTATCCTTACCAGAGATCACAGGTCTATTTGACTCAGGCGATCTGGGAACCGCTGTTCGAGCCGGATGCCAGCATGATGGCCAGCATCGGAGATGGCGCCTATAAGATCAACCAGGTCGTGCCGGATTACATCGACAGCGAGGCAATCCGGGATCTGACCGGTGTCCGAGGCGGAGCGTGAGATGACAGAAGAAGAGAGCAGGATCTATCAGGAGATCAGCAAGAAGTTTAAGGAGCTGGTTGACCAGGATAAAGTGATCCAGAGCCTCGCTGAAAAGATCGCCAATGGGAAAGCGACATACCAAGATGCCTGGGATTATGCGAATCGTATCGGGAAGGCCGGATCCAAGGCGATGCTCAGCCAAGTCGATGAGCTGGTGGCTGATGGAATCGATGGCTATGAGAGCATCATGGAGAGTCTATATGAGTGCTATGATGCATCAGCAACCTACGCAGTAGCTGTCCAGACGATCCAGAATCAGAAGGCCGGTATCGGCATTAAGGGCTTACAGACTGATTTCGACAAGGATCGCGCTTCCGGGATAGCGCATCTCGGATCCAACGCTGAAGACGCAGCGAGCGCAGCTCGTTACCTGGGCACACCCGTCGAGCACTTTACAGAAAACGTGGTCGGTGATACAATTAAGGTGAATGAGGCCTTTCAGTATCAGTCTGGGTTGAATCCGAAAATCAAAAGGACTTCGACAGGTAAGTGCTGCCAGTGGTGCGATGAGATTGCAGGTATCTACGACTACCCGGCTCCGGATGAGGTTTATCGGAGACACCAAAACTGCAACTGCCTGGTGGAGTATTATCCGGGGAACGGGTTGAAGCAGAATGCTCATTCGAAGAGATGGGCAGAGGAAAACTATGCAGAACGAGAAAGACGAATTGAGTTCTCAAACCAGCAAGGAGATAATGAAACTTCTAGAAAGTTGCTTGGAGTAGCAAAGCCAAGCTATGACAATCCTAATGTGAATTTGGAGTATATTCGCTCGCAGGAATATAGAATGAAATATCATGGAATATCTGGTGATGATGAAGTAGATGATAGAATTCTCGAAGAAGCAAAAAAGATACTTGAAGAGAGATCTGGCACCAAGATGGAAACAATAGTTTTGGTGGATGCGAAATCAGGGAAACGACTCTATAGGTTTGAGGAAACAAGAGCTGAAAATCTAGTTGGTCAGTATCCTGACGAAATGAAAGCAATAATAAAGGAATATCATAAAGAAGGGAAAAGTCTGATTGCACTTCATAATCATCCCGATGGATATCCTCCTACAGCGGATGATGCTGTTTCTGCGCTGAGGAATCACTATGAGAAGAGCGTTGTTTGTGGCCATAATGGAGTAGTATATGTAGTCAAGCAAGCACCAGCACTATACTCGCTTGAAGAGTGTAACGTTATTCATAAAGAAATAGTTGATCAATGCATAAACACGGTAGATGTAGATAAAATATGGCAGAAGATATTCAATCAATATGGGTTGTCTTATGAAAAGAGGTAAGGAATTTATGGATAAAAAAGAATTGATGGAAATAAACGAAAACGATAGCAGAAAGATTGTGTGGAAGGAAGACACTGCCGAGAATCGTAAAAAAGCAGCAGAATCATGGGAAAAGACCGTTAAACACGCGAAAGAAATTCGGGAAAAGTATAATATAAAATAGTGTTTGCTTGATTAGAAAAGCTCAATGAAAAAAAGAAGAACCGGCCGCCAGGAACCGACAACAGCCTTCATCCTGCCTTACAGCAACTCCGTTGGCACCGATGCGATAGATCTCTATGAGCTCTCCGGAAAACCGGCAGAACCATGGCAGGAGCTCCTGGCATACGATCTGCTGGCAGTCGGAGATGACGGCAAGTGGATCCACACGCGCTTCGGGTATTCTATTCCTCGCCGGAACGGCAAGGGCGAGCTTCTCATCATCCGGGAGCTATACGGCCTCATGGTCGGCGAAAAGATCCTGCACACAGCGCATCTGACGTCGACATCACATTCAGCCTGGGAGCGGCTGTGCACGGCGCTCGATGCCATCGGCATCCAATATTCCTACATCCGGGCCAAAGGCAGCGAGTATATCCGGCTGCGGACCGGCGGATACATCTCTTTTCGTACCAGGACATCCAAGGGAGGCTTGGGCGAAGGCTATGATCTGCTGGTGATCGATGAGGCCCAGGAATATAAGACCGACCAGGAATCTGCGCTGAAGTACGTTGTCTCGGACAGCAAGAATCCACAGACGATCCTCTGTGGGACGCCTCCGACGCCTGTTTCTTCAGGAACGGTCTTCCGGGATTTCCGGAAGAGCGTGCTGGCTGGAGAGAAGGAGCGTGCCGGCTGGGCAGAGTGGAGTGTCGAACAGAAATCAGATGTCAATAACAGAGATCTCTGGTATGAAACGAATCCATCGCTCGGGTATCATCTGGACGAGAATACGATTGCAGATGAGATCGGCGATGACGAGATCGATTTCAATATCCAGCGGCTCGGCCTCTGGATTAAATACAACCTGAAGTCAGCAATATCAAAAGTCGACTGGGAGAACTGCCGGGCCGAGGTCCTGCCGCAGTTGGTCGGGAAGATCTCTGTCGGGATCAAGTTCAACAAGAACGGAGAAACAGTCAGCCTGGCGGTAGCTGGAAGGACGGATGACGATAATGTCTTCGTGGAAGCGGTCGAGAACCGGCACATGAGGGACGGCATCGCCTGGATCATGGACTTCCTGAAGACGCTTGGGAAGAACGCCAATAAGGTAATCATCGACGGCAAGAACGGCCAGACTCTGATCGAGGAAGAGCTGAAGAAGGCAAAGATCAGATATTACGTTTTTCCGAAGGTCACAGAATATATCGCTGCGAATGCAGCATTTGAGCAGAACATATTCCAGCGCCGGATCCGGCACATGGAACAGGGAGCGCTTACACAGGCAGTCACAAACTGCGAGAAGCGCGCAATCGGATCCCATGGAGGATTCGGGTATCAATCGATCAGCGAAGTAGCTGATCAGTCGCTCATGGACGCGGTGATCCTGGCCGCCTGGGCGGTAGATGAATATAAACAGGGCAAAAAACAAGTAGCAGGCTATTAAGGCATCCATTCGATATGGGTGCCTTTTTAGATATAAAAACTAACGTCACTGTACGGAAAAACAGGGAAGGAGATACACAGATGGGTGAATTTACGCCGATCGCGACACAGGAAGAATTTGATGCTGCCATCAAGGACCGTCTGTCCAGGGCAGAAGAGAAGTTCTCCAAGAAGTATGAGGGATACATGTCTGCGGACGATGTATCAAAGCTGAAGCAGGATTACGAGCTGAAGATCAACGGTCTGCAGAAGGCCGCTGACGAAAACGCGAAGAAGTACGCGGATTATGACAAGCAGATCGCAGAGCGCGATGCCAGGATCAAGGGCTACGAGACCGCCTCGGTAAAAACGAGAATCGCCCATGAAGCCGGTTTGTCCTATGACGCTATCGACTTTCTGCAGGGCGATGATGAGAAGTCGATCCTGGAAAGCGCAGAAAAGCTGAAGAAGCTGACCGGTGCGAACAACACCCAGCCGCTGGCCAATCATGACAATAACGGCGGCAGTTCCAAAGACGCAGCATACAAGAGTATGCTGTCAAAATTAACCTGAGAAAAGGAGAAAAATTATGCCTGATGTAGTAAGCAGAGGTACTCTCTTTGATCCCACGCTGGTCAAAGATCTGATCACCAAGGTTGCCGGCAAGAGTTCTCTCATCAAGCTGGCGAACCAGGAACCGGTTGCCTTCAATGGCAACAAGTATTTCACCTTCACCATGGACGACGAAGTCAACATGGTGGCAGAGAACGCAGCGAAGGCCCGTGGCGGCATGGCGCTGTCCCCGAAGACGGTCGTACCGATCAAGGTCGAATATGGCGCCCGCGTCTCTGACGAGTTCATGTATGGCGCTGAAGAGCTGAAGCTGGACATCCTGCGTCAGTTCAATGAAGGCTATGCCAAGAAGGTTGCACGCGGCCTGGACATCATGGCCATGCACCGCATGAATCCGAGGACCGCGACCGTATCCACGCAGATCGACGCTGCGAACGCCTTCGATACCGCGATCGACCAGGCCAACATCGTCGAATATGATTCCACCGTCACCAACGGTGCCAATGAAGCCATCGAAGAAGCTGCGGCGAAGATCGCGGAGTATGCGGATCTGACCGGTGTCGCGATGTCCAGAGACTTCGCACGTGACCTGGCCAAGACCACCAACGATGAGGAAGGCAAGGGTGCCCGCATGTATCCCGAGCTGCGCTGGGGCGGCAATCCGGGAAGCCTGAACGGCACTCCGGTCGATGTCAACTCCACCGTTTCCTTCGGTGAGTCTGATGACAAGGCTATCGTCGGCGACTTCCAGAACTTCTTCCGCTGGGGCATCGCGAAGGAGATCCCGCTGGAAGTGATCCAGTATGGCAATCCGGACAACTCCGAAGACGGCGACCTGAAGGGTCACAACCAGGTCTATCTGCGTGCCGAGACTTACATCGGCTTCGCGATCATGGATCCGGCTGCGTTCGCTATGATCGTAGCTGAAGGCGAAGGAGAGCAGACGGAAGAGCAGCCTGCCGGCTGATCAGGAGAATAAGTCATGAGTGAATTTGCGACGCTTGCAGATGTGATCATGCTGTCCGGTGTGGATTATACCATGGCACAGCAGAGCAGGATTGAGGCGTTGCTGCCATATGTGTCTGATGCCCTGCGGTATGAGGCATATAAGGCGGGTAAAGATCTGGATCAGATGGCTGAAGATCCAACATATGCAAGCGTTGTGAAGCTTGTGACAGTGGATGTAGTGATCCGCGTCATGCGGCAGTCCATGCAGGACGATCCCATGACCCAGGAATCGCAGAGCGCCATGGGCTATACATGGTCCGGCACCTATGCGATTCCTGGCGGCGGCATCGCGGCAGCCATCATGAAGAATGATCTGAAACGCCTTGGATTAAGGCGACAGCAGATGGGGGCGATTCCATTATGGGGCGACTGTCCGGAAGGGGAATAACGGTCATCTTGTATGACAAGGTACAGACCGGGACGGACGGATTCGGGCGTCCGATCTACGAAGACAGGCAGATACCTGTCGGCAACGTGCTGATCGGAGAACCAACGTCTCAGGAGATCACCGACATCCTGGAACTGACAGGGAAGCGGATGGCATATACTCTGGCTATACCCAAGGGAGACACGCACAGATGGACCGACCGTAAGGTCGGTTTTTTCGGCGAAGTGTTTCAGACGATCGGTGCGCCGACGCAGGGCATCGAAGAGCTGATCCCGCTGGAGTGGAACAAGAAGGTGAAGGTGGAGCGAATTGGCTAAGATGAAGTTCGAGCTGAACCGTGCCGGCGTCAGGGAACTGATGCGCAGTGCGGAGATGCAGAACGTGCTGATCCGTGAAGCCAAGCGCATGAGTGACGCAGCCGGCGAAGGGTATGACGTATATGTCGGCCAAAACCGTGCAAACGTCCAGGTGCAGACGATGACAGAGGAAGCCTATAATGACAACCTCGACCACAACACTCTGGAGAAGGCGAAGAGAAGACGATGATAGAAGAGACGATCCTTAACTACCTGTCAGACCGGCTGAATGTCCCGGTTCTGATGGAGCTTCCGGAGGTTCCTTCGGAGGCCTGGCCGACATGGCCCGAGCGATTCGTAGTGATCGAACGTGTGGGGCTGATCCAGGCGGATCATATCAAGACAGCATCCTTTGCTTTCCAGTCCTATTCACTGAAAAGCCTGTATGAGGCGGCGGCGCTGGACGAGGAGGCCAGGGAAGCGGTTGAGGACATGATCCAGCTGCCGATGATTGGCTCTGTAAAACTGGACGGATCATACAATCATACAGACACGCGGACGAAGCGGTACCGCTATCAGAGCGTGTACGATATCTATTATGTTTAGAAAGGGAAAAACACATGGCTAATGATTCGACGAAAGTTTCGTTCGGTAAGCCTAAGGTTGGTGGGGCGATCTTCACGGCACCACTGGGAAGCACGCTTCCGACGGCCGCATCGGGCGAGTTGGACAGTGCGTTCAAGTGCCTGGGCTACATCTCCGAAGATGGCGTTTCCAACAGCAATAGTCCGAGCGTTAATAAGCTGAAAGCCTGGGGCGGCGATATTGTCGCTACGACCCAGACTGAGAAGCCGGACACCTGGAAGATGAAGTACATCGAGTCGCTGAACATCGACGTGCTGAAAGTGATCTATGGAGACGACAACGTATCCGGAGCCCTCAGCACCGGGATCACGGTCCGGGCGAACTCCAAAGAGCAGCCGGCGCGAGCCTATGTAATCGACATGGCACTTCCGGACGGAACGCTGAAGCGCGTGGTCATTCCGAACGCCAAAGTTTCTGAGATCGGCGAGATCGTCTATAAGGACACGGATCCGATCGCGTATGACGTGACCTTGGATGCGATGCCGGGAGACGAGAACTTCGACTTCGACTCGCACAAGGAATACATCATTAAGGCAGAAGGCTGATCATCATAGAGGAGGTAGCACATGGTTACGGGTAAAACAACGACCGGTTTTGAATTTTCCATGAATCTCAAGAAGCTGAAGGACGCGCGTCTGCTGCGCGAGATGGCGCAGGTCCGTAAGGATGGGGACGGCATTGGAGAGCTCCTTGTCATCGAGAAAATGCTGGGCACAGAGCAGTACGAAGCGCTCTGCACGCACTGCGAAGACGAGGAAGGGATCGCAGACGTCGATGCACTGAAGAATGAGTTCATCGAGATCGTCAAGGCGGTCGGAGAGAGCCAGGAAGGAAAAAACTGATCACCCTCACCGTGATGCTTGCCTCCGATGAGGATGCACTGATCTGTGATATGGCAGAGACATATCACGTACTGGATATATGGGCGTTGCCGGTAGATCTGCTGGCAACGCTCGCATCCGGTTTGAGGGAAAACGCCAGGATCTGGTTCAAAATAAATGGGCTGCGGGAGGTCCCGACAGAGATCGTCCTGCCGCAGCTGGCTGATACGATCACGTTGATTATGTACGCGCTGGCCGGCGGATCCAGCAAAGGGATCGAGAAGCCGGAGCTCTTCATGGAAGCGATGCGCGGACAGACGGTGAAGAAGAAAGAAAGCAAAGGGTTCGATACCGGCGAGGACTTCATGGCCTACCGAAAGCGGATCCTTGAGGGGATAAAGGAAAATGGCTGATTTAGGAAAAGCCTTTGTGCAGATCGTACCGAGTGCGGAAGGCATCAGCGGATCGATACAGCAGGTGCTGGATCCGGAAGCATCCGTAGCCGGCGAAAGCGCCGGATCTACGATCGGCAATAAGATCGCATCGATCGCGACGAAGACTATCGCGGCGCTCGGCATCGGAAAGATGATCAGCGATTCCATCACGAACGGGATGGACTTTGAGTCTTCCATGACGAAGGCTTCGACGCTGTTTTCCGGAACGAGCGAAGAATTAGCGGCGCTGCAGGATGAGATTCTCGGGATCTCCAGCAGCACGGGTATAGCAGCTGCTCAGCTGGCGGAAGCGGCATACAGCGCGGAATCCGCGTCGGTGCCGGCAGCCAACCTGGGCGCTATGCTTGAGAACTCTGCGAAACTGGCCACGGCTGGATTCACGGATATCGATACGGCCCTCTCTGCGACGGCCAAGACCATGAACGCCTATGGCATGGTCTCTGATGATGCAGCCGCCACAGCGGCAGCTATGGAGCAGGTCCAGCGCGTCCTGATCCAGACGCAGAACAAAGGTATCACGACCGTCGATGAACTGGGTGCATCTTTGGCGCAGGTCACGCCGACGGCGGCGTCCTTCGGCGTCAGCTTCGAGCAGGTAGGCGCAGCACTGGCCGGTATGACGGCACAGGGTACTCCTACGGCCCAGGCTACCACACAGTTGAACAGTTTGATTGCAGAACTGGGTAAAAACGGCACACAGGCATCAAAGAACCTTGCGGAAGCGGCAGAAGGTACTAAATATGCCGGCATGAGCTTCGCGGAGATGATGGATGCCGGAGCGGACCTGAATGAGATCCTGGACATGATGCAGGGCCTGGCAGACAAGAACGGAGTATCCATGGTGGATATGTTCTCGTCCATCGAGGCTGGTAAAGCTGCAATGTCCATAGGCAATAGTGACTGGGTCGGCAACATGGAAGCCATGGCCACGGAAGCGGATGTCGTAGGTGATGCGTATAGCACCATGGCTGATACGACGTCTCATAAACTGGAGACTATGAAGAACAACCTGAAGAACCTCGGGATCGAGGCCTTTGGGGCAAGCGCGGATGTTTTGTCCGGAGCACTGGAAGGGATCCAGAGCATACTGGATAGGATAGTGCCTCATCTCCAGGACATGGGGGGAGCATTTGGCGATCTGATCGAGAAGATCGAGAGCGTGATCGGCGGAGCATTGGGGCTGAATGATGAGTTCTCGATCACGGATATGATCGCAGATGGGCTGTCCGGTGCCATCGACCTGATCTCTGAAGGGCTTACATGGTTGACTGAACATATGGATACGATCCAGCCGCTCATTGACGGGATATCCGAGACAGCATCAGGAATCATTGAGTGGGTCAAAAGTGAGATCCCGCAGCTCAGCGAAACTTTGGCTCCGGTCAAAGAAGTGATCCAGGAAGTTATCAACTTCATCATTGACAGTATCCCGACAGCTCAAGGGATCCTAGACAGCGTTATCGGCGTGGTCAAAGACATTTTCTCCTGGTTGATCGATCATGGAGAAGTGCTGATCCCGATTCTGGCAGGGGTAGCAGCGGGATTCGTGGCATTCAGTGTGATTCCAGGGATCATATCTGCAATCACCGGAGCGATCAGTGGGGTATCTGCAGTGATGACTGCACTAACAAGCCCAATCTCGCTGGTAGCCATCGCAATAGGTGCGCTGATCGCCATCGGTGTTGCACTCTATGAGAATTGGGATGCGATTTCGGCCTGGCTGAAAGAGACCTGGGAATCCATCAAGGAAGCGGCCGAGAGCATCTGGAACGGCGTGAAGGAGACTATTGGCGGAATCATCGAAGGCATTGCGGAGTTTTTCACGAATCTGTGGGAGGGTATCACAGAAGTGTTTTCTTCGATTGGCTCATGGTTCAGCGAAAAGTTTGGTGCCGCATGGGACGCAATCACCGGAGCGTTTTCTTCGATTGGATCCTTCTTCAAGGAAAAGTGGAGCGCGATCACAGGAGCCTTCTCCTCTGTCGGGTCCTGGTTTACAGAGAAGTTCACGGCTGCCTGGAACGGAATCAAAGGAGCGTTCTCTTCGATCGGCAGCTGGTTCCAGGAGAAGTGGAATGGCATCAAGAGCGTCTTCTCAACAGTGGGATCCTGGTTCGGTGATACCTTCTCTAAAGCCTGGCAGACGATCAAAGATAAATTCGCATCTTGGGGAGAGTTCTGGTCCGGCCTGTGGACGAAGATCAAGGATAAGTTCAAGGACATCGGGTCTTCCATCGGATCCGCGATCAGCGACACGATCAGAAGTGGACTCAATGGGGTCTTGAGCATGATCGAGAACATCATCAATGGAGGTATCGGCCTGATCAATGGCGCGATCGGGATGATCAATAAGATTCCAGGTGTCTCGATTAGCAAGATGAGTCTGTTGAATCTTCCGAGACTGTATGAAGGAGCCGTTCTGGAACGAGGACAGGTAGGCCTTCTGGAAGGTACCGGTGCTGAGGCGGTCGTGCCGCTGGAGAACAACGCGAAGTGGATCAGCGCGGTCGCCAGGGATATGCGCGATGCGCTTGACGGAATCGGAAGCGGCGGAAACGTCTTTTATATCACCAACAACATCGATGGATCCGAAGATCCAGAAGAATATGCCAAGAGATTTGTGCAGCAGATCAAGAGAGAGCTGAGGACCGCATAATGGCAACGAAGAAAGCATCATCCTCGAAACCGTCCGGGCTGGCGATCGTCAGGAACGGAGCCAAGTTCGCCATCTCCTGGAAGCTTCCTTCCGGAGGCTATGCGAGCCAGCAGATGGAGTATCGACTGAACGGAGCGAAGAAGTGGACGGCAGTATCGGTCGGAGCATCTACGAAGACCAAGACGGTGTCCGTCACGGCATCGAATTACTATCCGGACACAAAGAAGAAGCTGGAAACGATCGAGTTCAGAGTGCGGGGCAAGAAGGCTCAGTACACAAAATCAGGCAATACATACGTGCCGGATTGGAGCGGCTGGGCAACGAAAAAGTATACCATCAAGAACCCGAACAAACCGAAGCTGACAGCTGCATTGAGCGGCAGCCAGTCTAACGTGATTACATTCAGCTGGCAGACGACGTCTACTACGAAGGATCCGGAATGGCTCCGAGACGTAGAATGGCAGTCGCTCCGGGTAGCGAACAGCACTGTTAAAGATGGATCAAAGCTGACGTGGAAGTCTTCAGCGGCAGGATGGCAGACGGGGACCGGATCCGCAAACGGAAGCAAGGTCATCACAGAAGAAACGACCGTAATCGCGGCCGGATCCTGCACCAGATGGCTGCGTGCACGTGCGAGAGGTCCGCATGGAGCTACTGAATGGAAGTATGCAAAGCATGTCTTTGCAGAGCCATTCCAGGCAGTGATCAGCAAAGTTACTGCCACACCGAACAACGCAGGAGGCGTTGGTATCAAAGTCACATGGTCAGCATCTGCAGACGCCGCGCATCCGATCGATGCGACGATCGTAGAATATAAAATAGCGACTCCGGGACCAGGCATGAGCTGTCCGGCGGGAAGTTGGTCCACAGCGGATACATCCAAAGATACATCCGGAAAAGACTCGGCGTTCTTCACTGTAGATGACATCCCGGAAGTCGATGAAGCGCTCTTTGTAAGAGTGAACACGAAGCACGACTCGAAAATTACTCAGGGCATCCCGGAAGTAGCTATGGTCGGATCAGTAGCGGAGCCTTCAAATATAAGCGTAGATACAAACGAACTGACGCATATGGCAACGGTCACGGTCACGAACAATTCCGCCATTCAGGATTCTTTCCTTGCAGTTATCTATCGCCGGGCTTCAGTCCCTGACGAAGACTACGTGATCGGTATAGTTGAACATGGGCGGACATCTGTTACAGTACAGTGCCCTGACTGGGGCGATGATGCCGTGGCTTTCGGCGTCTATGCAGCCGTTGGTTCATATGAGAAACAAGAACGCGCAGATAGTACAGACAGTTATGCAGTAGAAACCATCATGCAGTCTGGAGGGACGATATGGGACGGAGGCGAAGTGCCGATGGCGCCATCCAACGTCGCTCTTGCAGAAACTGATGTTGCAGGTACAGTGCGTGTGACCTGGGACTGGGCCTGGGAAGCAGCTGACAGCGCTGTGCTGTCATGGGCAAATCACAAGGATGCGTGGGAATCAACGGAAGAACCGAGTGAATATACCATCAGCAACCTGCATGCAGCAAAGTGGAATATATCAGGGTTGGAGATCGGCCAGACATGGTATGTACGGGTGCGGCTGGTTCGTGGTCAAACAATGGGACCATGGTCCGCAATAGCGTCCATAGACCTTTCATCTCCGCCGGCGACGCCATATCTGACGCTGGATCAGGATGTGATCGCAGAGGATGGCAGCGTGACGGCCTCCTGGGTATATGTCTCAAATGACGGCACGCCGCAGGTCTATGCAGAGATATATGATGCGACCAGTGATGAGATCATTGCGCATACTGAGACAGCGCAGCACGTAACTATCGAGGCGGAAGAGGCAGGCTGGGAAGTCGGGAACACCTACGACCTCTGCGTTCGTGTCAGTTCGGCATCCGGCAGAACATCGCCGGAATGGAGCGATCCGGTGTCGATTACCATCGCAGCACCGCCGACAGTGACGATCTCCAGCACGTCGCTGCAGACGATCACCGTTGTAGACGATGAGACAACAGGAGACAGCAGATCAGAGCTGTCGCTGAGGCAGCTGCCGATGTCAGTCACCTTATCTGGCCCTGGAAGCGGTGATACATCGCGGCTGGTGATCGAGCGGGCCACAGAATACCACGTGGAACGACCAGACGAGACGGAATTCAACGGATACGAAGGAGAAGCGGTCGTCCTGATGGACGTGATCGGCACAGGCCCGTTTGAGATCTCCGAAGAGGATCTCATTGGGAGCCTGGATGATGGTGCCGCGTATCGTCTGATCGTTACGACACAGGATGGTCTGGGACAGTCAGCAGAAGCGGAACTGGATTTCGAGGTGCACTGGAGTCATCAGGCAGTAATGCCGACGGCGACTGTCGTCATTGACGGAGATGCAGCAAGGATCACGGTCGGGAGACCGACGGGATACGCGAGCGGAGATAATTGCGACATCTATCGATTGTCGGCCGACCGTCCGGAGCTCATCGTGGAGGGTGCGGATCTGAACTCTACATGGGTGGATCCGTATCCGGCCATAGGAGAGGCTGGAGGCCACAGGATCGTCTTTAAGACGAAGAATGGAGATTATATCACAAGTGCCAATCAACCGGCGTGGATCGACCTCAGAGAGGACGAGGGGGATATCCTGCTGGAGACCCGGGCGATAATCGATTTCGACGGAAATCAGATCCGGCTGGTCTATAACGTGAACGTCTCCAACAGCTGGAAGAAGGATTTCCAGGAAACAACATATCTGGGCGGCAGCGTCCAGGGCGACTGGAACCCGGGTGTAAGCCGAAAATCATCGCTGTCAGGCGTCAAAGTCGTGACTGAAGATCTGGAAGAGATCAGCCTGCTGCGAAGACTGGCGATATATCCTGGCATCTGCCATGTGCGGACTCCGGAAGGATCCAGCTATGCTGCGGACATCCAGGTTTCGGAATCCAGAGGTTATGGAACAGCAGGAAAGCAGGCAGAGTTCTCTCTGTCAGTAACAAGAGTGGATCCGGAGGAGCTGGATGGCGTGCCGCTGGGATCCTGGACATAGGAGTGATCAATGGACTGGAATAGAGGCTTCTCGGCGAGCTATCACGCTGCCGTCGTGGATCCTTCCACATGGAAGGACATGGAGATCTTCGAGATCGAAGACGGCAGCATCTCCAGATCCGAATCCGCGCTGATGGAATCGGCAGATCTGAAGACGCTGCGCTATCAGACGAACAAAGAACAGTGGATCCGGATCTGGATGGACGTGAAACAGGTCGGCGACGCAGAGCATGTGGCTCTCTTCACCGGCCTGGCGTGTTCTCCGGGCCGGGACATCAAAGGGAACATCATCTCCAACACGCTGGAGTGCTATTCAGTGCTGAAGCCGGCAGACGATGTGCTGCTGCCGAGAGGCTGGTATGCGCCTGCAGGAGCAGACGGAACAAGGCAGATCGCGAAACTGCTGGCGTGCACGCCGGCGCCTGTAGTGATCGAAGGAAGCGGCAGCACGCTGCAGAACACAATCATTGCGGAGGACGGCGAGACGAATCTGACCATGGCCTGGAAGATCCTGGAAGCCATCGACTGGCGGTTCCGGATCTCCGGGGACGGCGTGATCAACCTGGTGCCGCAGGCAACGGAGATCAGTGCCAGCTTCGACGCGATCGATCATGACAGCATCGAGCCGGAGCTGACGGTGTCCTATGACTGGTACTCGGTTCCAAACGTGTTTCGGGCGATCTCTGATGACATCATCGCGGTCGCCAGGGACGATTCGGAAGACAGTCCGGTCTCTACGGTCAACAGAGGCCGAGAGATCTGGATGGAAGAATCCAACTGTGACCTGAATGCCAATGAATCGATCACGGAGTACGCGGCGCGCAGGCTGCGTGAAGAACAGAGGAAGGCGCTGACCGTATCATATAAGCGGAGATTCGATCCAAACGTGCTGACGGGCGATATGATCCGGCTGCACTATCCAAGACAAGGGATCGATGGAAGATTCCTGGTCATGTCACAGTCGATCGATCTGGGGTTTGGAGCAACAACATCGGAGGAGGTGAAACAGCTGTGAGCATCCAGAGTGATCTGATCCGGGCATTCACGATGGCTAGGGAGAGAAAGACCAAAGGATATGATACGCAGGCGACGGTGCTGCGCGTGGAAGCGGACACGGTATGGGTACACATCCCAGGAGGTGTCGACGAGACGCCGATCCGAAAGACGATCGCTGCCAGAGCTGGAGATCTGATCAACATCCGGGTCGCCGGCGGCAGAGCATGGATCACCGGGAATGAATCGGCACCACCGACAGATGACGCCACAGCTATCTACGCATCATCCGTGGCGGAGACAGCGGATTCCAATGCCAATACGGCAAATAAGAATGCCGGAGAAGCGAAGGATACCGCGGAAGCGGCTCAGAATGAGGCGGAAGGAGCTTCTTCTGCCGCAGGCACGCTGCGTGATGAATATGAAGAGTATAAAGAGGGCATGGAAGACGAGCTGGGATCGATGCAGGAGGATATCGATTCCGTCCGTGAAGACATGGCGGGACAGATCGAGTCGGTGATAAGTGCCTTCGCCGAGCAGTTCAGCAATATCGACGCGGAGAATAATGAGATCAGAACATTAGTCAATACCGTGGATGGCACATATGCAGACGCCTTCGACCAGCTCTATGATTATATCCGCTTCATCACAGATGGTGCCTTTCGCGGAGTTGAACTGGGGCCGGTACCGGGAGAAGGCGAGAGCCGTATCATGCTGCGTGTCGGGACAGTCAACATAGAAGGAGTCGACACGAACTGCATATCCTTCTCCAAAGATGGTGAGAATCTGGGATGGTGGGATGGCACGGATCTGTATACGGGCAACGTGATCGTAAAACTGACACAGCGAGCACAGTTCGGAAACTTCGCATTCGTTCCGAGATCCAATGGTTCTCTGTCTTTCCTGAAGGTGGTATGAGATGGCAGTATCAAAGACCATAACAAAGACTGCGTCGCATGGGCATCACAAGTATTCTCTGGTGGTCACGGAGACAGCGACAAGCGCGTCGGCGAACACATCGACGATATCGATCAAATTCACGATAGCACCGGTGAACACGGGTTATAACTGGGAAGACTTCAGCGGATCGGAACAGCCAAAGGGAACAGTGACGGTCGATGGAACCTCTTACAGTTGGACGCTCTCAGACTACAACGGGTCATCAACGATCACGCTGGTCAGCAAGACGAAGACGGTCGAACATTCGAGCGACGGAACAAAGTCGATCAGTATGAGCTTCTCCTGTTCTTCTGGAAGTACATCGTATCTGCCAGGCTCGGCATCCGGATCCGGCACACTCGCGTTGACGACGATAGCCAGAGCATCATCATTCAGCGTGTCAAATGGAACGATCGGGACACAGCAGACGATCACTGTGACCAAGAAAAACAGTGCATATACGCATACGATCACAGCGAAGGTAGGCAGCAAGAGCCAGACCATCTGTACAAAAGAATCGGATACGACAGTCAGTTGGACACCGGCGGCAACGCTGGCACAGGCGAACACCAGCGGAACGTCGCTGTCCGTGACCGTTACCCTTCAGACGTATAACGGATCGACCGCGATCGGAGATCCGGTCACGAAGACGGTGACGGTGACGATCCCTTCGTCGATAAAAGCAGCCATTACGTCTGTCGCGTTATCAGATGCTGCAAACCTGGCATCGACCTTCGGAGGATATATTCAGGGCAAGTCCAAGGTGAAAGCTGTGATCACCGCGAACGTCAGTACGTCTCAGGCACAGGGAGCGACAGTCAAGAAAGCAGAGATGACAGTTGATGGAGCCACAAAGAGCAGCACAGAGGCAGATACCAGCTACACACTTACTTCATCCGTGCTGAAGACTGCCGGCAATCAGATCCAGGTCGTATCGCAGATCACAGACACCCGAGGAAGGACATCCAAAAACACGCAGAACATCAGTGTCCTGGCCTATAAAGAGCCTTGGTTCAATGCTACGCCGGAAGTAAGACGCTGCCGAAAAGAGGGACAGCAGTATATAGCGGATGACAGTGGCGACTACTGTGAAGTCAGCTATGATGCCAGGTTCACATCTCTTGTGGTCAACAATGCGGAAAAGAACACTACAAAGCTTAAGATCACATATAAGGAGACTGGAGGGACAGAACAGACTGCGGTGGCAGAGACTACGACTCTGTCCGGGACAACTCATTTCCAGGCGGACGAAGACACGGCATACACGATCACGATCACCGTGTGGGATACAGTCGGATCGACCACAGTATGGACTACACAGCTGTCAACGGCGTCGGACATCATGAACTTCTCGGAGACAGGTGAAGCCATCGGAATTGGAAAGATCGTCGATGGAACACGTAAGAGAAAGAACCTGGATGTCGGTTGGGATCTCTGGGTCAAAGACGTGAACATGACGATCGACACAACGCAGTGGGCGACACTGGCGAGAAAGATGGGGCTTATTGAATGAATACGTTGTATGAACTTCTGAGTGCGATCGTAGACGACCTGGTGCCGATCGGCACGATATCAGCGGGTGCGGTGAATGGTTCAGCGAATCCTAACAGCGTCAGTCTTGCGGGGGACGGTGACTGGCACGAGCTGGCAACCTTCAAACTGAAAACAGGTGTTCATATCGTAAAGGTCGCGGCGAGGTTCGCCTCAAATGCGACAGGCACAAGAGCCATCAATATTTCAACCACGTCTGCAGCCGCCGCCGATGTGGTGTGGAACACGGCGAAGCAGAATGCATCTGCGACCAGTTATACTTATGTGCATCTGATCACTACGCTCCGGGTGACTGAGGAACAAGGCGAAGTCACATTCTACATAAACGGCGCACAGTCCAGTGGATCCGCATTGACGGTCTGGCCGCGATATGGTGCTGTTTGCGTTCGATCCGAATGGGCGGAGCAAGGTGGAGGCGGCGGTGGAGGTAGCGGCACTGACGACTATGAGCAGCTGCTGAATCTTCCAAGCATCGGTGGCGTGACAGTGATCGGAGACAGAGACCTGGAGGATTATGGTCTGCTGACTTACCTTGCGGATAAGGTCGACAAAGTGGCAGGCAAGGGACTGTCCACAAATGACTATTCCACGGCAGAAAAGCAGAAACTGGAAGGAATCGATGCCGGTGCGGAGGCCAATGTTCAGTCGGACTGGAACCAGACGGACACATCAGCGGATGATTACATCAAAAACAAACCAACGATCCCGCCTGAGGTGACAATCGATTCTGCGATGTCTTCTACCAGCACAAACCCTGTCCAGAACAAAGTCGTAAAGCAATATATCGACAGCCATGGAGGCGGAGGCGGCGGAGGTGGCGGTGGAAGCTACCATATCGCCTATGATATGAGCTCAGCGGTCGGGAGTGCAAAAACAGGCACTGCCAAGACAGGAGTACCGAATTACGTTCCGGGTGGCGATGTGGAACATGATTCAGAGACGATTATCGCGCTGACCGATGGATCGATTGGCTATGAGTACAGCAGCTACAAGCTGACGCTGAACAATCTCCGAACCAGGACGATGAATGTAGTGTCGGCGATCCGGGGATTCAAGGGAAGCGGTGTGAAATTCGTAGTCGAGGAGGACTGAAATGGCATATACGAGGCACACATGGGTAGACAATGAGACTATCAGCAAGGAGAAGCTGAATAACATCGAAGATGGGATTCAGGAGGCGGCACAAGGAAGCGGCGGGATCATAGTGCACGGGAGTTACATAGGGGGCAATTATACGCTGGACAAGACCATCCAAGAGCTCTACGATGCCACACAAGCAGGGATCCCGGTGTACCTTGTGTACCAATATGGTGCATGGAATGACTACGTGTCGGACAATTCACTGGCATATTTGTATGGTGTGTATAAATATGACGAGTATTACAGAGCAGCGTTTATACGCATGAATGGTTCCAGCGTAAATTATTATCCAAATCTAGCATCTTGGATTTTTGGAGCGAACTCAAAAAGCGCGTATCCTACCAGCATGGATGTTAAGACGATAACCTGGTCATAATAATGGTATACCTGATCTGCGGCTCGCCGTGCAGTGGCAAGAGCACATATATAAAGGAGCATATTAGACGAGGGGATCTGATCTGCGACGTGGATCTCATATACGGCGCAATCAGTGGCCAGGATTCGCATGATGCGGAGATGTATACGCATGAGATCGCATGTAAGCTCGACTCCGACCTGAAAGACATGATTCGCGATCGAGTAGGAGGTTGGAAAGATGCATACGTAGTGAGTCTTGCCAATACAACAGAAAAGCTGTGTAAAGCTAAAGAACGAATCAAGGCTGATGAAGTGATCTTTATTGACACACCATATGATGTCTGCATGGAAAGATCAAAGGAAAGGCCGCCATATTTCGCTTGGCTGATCCAGGAGTGGTTCGAAACAAAAGATCTGACATACGGGAGGAAATAATGGCGAATAAAACAAAGACTCTTACCATGCCGGATGGTGTTGAGTTTGAGTTCTACGGGGCGACATACTATGGGACATGCTCGACATCTGGTTCTGCAAGCACAAAGACGGTAAGTATTAGCGGCTTCAATAGTGAGAACCTGGTAAATGGTACGAGAATCGTCGTGAGAATGGACTATGCGCAGCTCTTTGATGGGACAGTAAGTCTGAATGTTTCAGGAACAGGGGCAAAAAATGTGCGTTATTCAATCTACAAAAACGTGGGGTTGAACGCGTGGGAAGCTGGAGAAATTGTAGCGTTCGTATACCACAATGCCGTGTGGTACATAGAACAAGGAGGAAAGGATTCAGAAATACTTGATCTGATCTCTGACATGTACTACAAATCGGGAGACACGTTCATGATAGCCGGCGACAATGGCGGTGTTCCGATCAATGGATATATCACGTCATCGACGAAGCATGCGAGGTTCATGGTGCCGGTCGACAAATCGCTGAAGAATATAAGTACGATAACATGCACAGCGCTGGTTGGCGGCGTACGTGTGTCAGGCGGCGGCTACATGGATTCGAGCACGGATTCAACGAACTGGGTCGGGAAGAGCGGGATATCGTTCACTGTCACGAAGGCGTCGGATCGGCTGGTCCAGTTAGATATCGTCAAGACGTCGGCATTCACGAACGTAACAAACAACTCAGTGGTCTCTATGGCCGCAGTCAACTTAACGCTGGCATTCAGCTAAAAGAGGGGAGAATGAATCATGGCGAATTTCTTTAATCTCACACTCGACACCCTCGCTCCGTCGATATCGGCGTTCTTGATCAACAACGGCGCGAGTATCACAAGCAACAGGGCAGTCACGCTGACGATCGCGTCATCTGACGCTGATGTCACTTCGATGAAGATCTGGGGTTATGATCAGCATACGACAGAAGCCTCGGCTTCCTGGGAGACATTTGCCGGCACGAAGAGCGTCAATCTTCCTGCAACGGACGGTCAGTATACGCTGCACATCAAGGTCCGCGACGACGTCTACAACGAATCCGCGGAGAGTACGGCTACCATCACGCTTTCCACGGCTATCCCGGCCATCACCATCACCGGCCCGGATGTGGAGAAGATCTCCGAGATCAGCGGCAAGAATCTGGCCACGTTCAGCTTCACCAGCGACACAGCTTTGAGCGAGTATACGGTTCGGGTGGTGCCGACTCAGAACAGCGCGCATGATGCAGGAACGGAGATCCCGACCACGAACGGTTCAGTGAACATGCACGGCACCACGGTGGCAGCCAATACTGCGGTCACCTGCAAGATCAATGGTTCGGACTTCAAGACGGCCATCGGCGGGTCTGATGGTACCTATATCGTCAAGGTCTTCGGACGTAGCGCAGTCAACGGTCTGTGGTCTGCATAAGAAGGGAGTGTAGCCGATGGCTACGATAAGATTAGTCCCAAGCACATATGCGGTCTCCAGCGCGTCGTATTTGAGCGTGTCTAATGCACAGAACATGTACGCGAACACGGACAGCCCGACATATGCAACGATCACGAATAACAACGCATCGACCAGCTCGCGGTATCTGTACCTGCGGGGGTTCAACTTCTCAGATATTCCTGCAGGAGCGACGATCAACTCATTCGCGATCAAGGTGAAAGGCTTCGAAAGAAGCCTGGCGACAGGGACATCGTATGCTCCGAGACTGGCCAATGGAACATCGGCCTTGAGTGGGACCACGGCGAGCGAGAACTTTGGGACCAGCGCGAAGACGATCACGATCCCAACAGGAGCCTTGACATGGCAGCAGATCGTCAACTATGGCGCGAACTTCACGATCCTGATCTATGTCCGACGCAACTCGAGGAACACGACCGGCTATGCGTATATATACGGCGCGGAGATCGAGGTAGACTACACGCTGCCTTCGGAGGAACCGCCGGTTATCACGATCGGCACACCGGATAAGACGAGGATCTCGGACGAAAGTGGGCATGACGAATGCATCTGTACCTTCACAGCGGATCAGACGCTGGTCGAGTGGGAAGCCAGAGCGGTCAAGAACGGTGTCATGCCGCAGCGAGGCGTCGGTGTCTTGGTCGAGACAGGGACCAATCTTGCAGCAGGTGCGCAGGGGAGGATCTCTGTGGTCGATGAAGAGCTCACGAGCGGCGATGGTGTCTATCTGATAGCTGTCTATGGTCGGAATGCGGGAGGGGTCTGGAATGAGTAGATCATGGTTCTATTTGACATTCGAATCCAGCCCGCCGATCCATCAGACCACCAGGCTGACAGTGCGGGTCAGCAAAACAAGCAGGGAAGTGGTCATCGTCTCTGGAAGGGAAGCGGTGGCAGCAGAGCTTATATATCGGGACACCGTGGGAGCAGCCATCCGGAAGACGGATCGGCTGGGCACGGTAGTAACAAAGAAATCGGGGGTGAAGCACATTGTCCGAAATGTCAATTAGCTACAAGGAAGGCACGACAAGGGAAGTCGTGATCACATGCGTTGATGAGCAGGGAGAGGACTTCATCCTCGAGGGTTACACGGCGCAGGCTCATATAAGCTTCCTGTCGCGCACAGGTACCAGGTATGGAGTCTATTTGGATGTCGTAACGGAAGGGAACGTAGCTTCATTCATCATTCCGGCAGCGTTATCGGTTGGAATGATGGAAGGAGTCGCGGAAGTGAGGATCTTCGGAGGCAATGAAGAAGTGCTGTCCGTGATCAGTCTGGACATTGAGATCGAAAGGTCCAAGAAGCCGGACATCGAATACCACGGTGGTGAAGAAGAGGAGGTATACGCATGATCGATTGGAAACGTAAGCTGACGTCGCGCAAGTTCTGGCTGGCTGTGGTAGGGTTCATCACACAGCTGCTGATCTTGTATGGGACTCCGGAGAATCAGATCACCCGGGTCACAGCCTGCATCATGGCAGGCGCCACGCTGATTGGATATATCATCGGCGAAGGCCTGGCGGACAGCGGCGTCCATCTGGTAGATTCAGAGATTCAGGAGGCAGAGTAATGGAGAACATCACATTGGGAGATATCGGGATGTTCGTGGCCTTCATGGTCGCATTGATCTCCGGCATAGCCTTCTTGAAGAAGAATCTTAAGGACTGGGTAGGAGGGGCCGTGAAGGCCGATATACAGGCGCTTGGAGCCAAAATTGACACATTGGAGAAAAAGGTAGAGAAGGGTGATATGGAAGCATGCAAGAACTTCCTGGTCTCATTCCTGGCAGCAGTAGAGAGGAGACAGGAAACAGACGAGATCGAATTGCAGCGTTTTCATGAACAATACGACTTCTACGTCAAACACGATGGTAATTCCTACATCAAACACAAGGTGGAGCAGCTGGAGAGGGAGCAAAAGCTATGACAGAATCAGAACTGAGAAAAACAGTAGTATCGATAGTGACAAAATGGGTCGGTGGCAAGCAAGGATCGGCGATTCACAAGGAGATTATGAAGATCTGGAACGACTACGCAAAAACACATGGCCTGCCTCAGGCATACATCTCCTATCCGTGGTGTGCTGAAACGGCATCTGCCGCTCTGATCAAGGCGGGTATCGGCTCTTATGTTCCTCTATCTCTTTCATGCGGATCGCTGATCAGTCAGGCAAAGGCAAAAGGCTGGTGGATTGAGAACGATGCGCATAAGCCAAAGATCGCCGACCAAGTCATCTACGGATGGACTGCTCCTAAAACAGGGGACGCACCAGGAAGCCAATACCATGATCATGTTGGCACAGTTGTAAGCGTAGGGAAAGACACATTCTCAGTTGTAGAGGGAAACGCCGGCGACCTGCCGCAGGTCAAGAAGCTGACTCGTGGTATCGACTTCAGGTATATCAGCGGTTTTATCTGCCCGGACTACAAGTCGATCGCGAAAAAGTTGACGCCGACAAAGCCTGCGGGTGAGAAGAAGGAAGATCCGAAGACGGATGCCAAGAAGCTCACGCTGGATCAGCTGGCGCAGGCGGTCATCAATGGCGATTATGGAACCGGCGCGGCGCGAAAGTCCAAACTGACCAGTATGTATAAGAAAAGCGAGATATCATACAGATATGATCAGATCCAGGCGCGAGTCAACGAGATGCTGGATAAGCAGAAGTATAAAAGGTCCTATGAGGTCACGGCAAAGGCAGGACTGAACATCAGAACGGCACCACAATCGGGATCTATTCTGGGAGCCATGCCATATCGTGCTAAGTGCACATGCGACGGCCAAATTAAAAAGGTCGGAGGGGTAGTATGGCTGCATGTGACCTACGGGAAGATCGCCGGATGGTCGAGCGGCGACTATCTGAAATAGATGCAAAGTATATACAAAATATGTATATGCTAAATGGAGAAGCTGTACCCACAATTGTACCCACAAGAAGGTACAGTTTTGTGATGCGAAACAAAAGTCAAAAAAGATAGAACCCGCTGAAACAGCGGGTTTTTAATGCTATGTGATGCGAAGAAAAAGGCATATTTGATAATTCAAATCTCTTCATCTCCGGTCTAAGAAAAACCGCTGAATTAAAGCATTTCGGCGGTTTTTTCATGTTTTCTTTCTGCAGGATCATGACCATATCTTGCATCATCCTCCAGTTTGGCTGTATAATACTCTTAAGTATTTCCATGTTTGAAAGGAGCCACTGATGAAGTACTCGCTCTTAACATTTTCCATCCTGCGGGATGCTATGAAGAAAGTTGTGGATGCGGATCTGATCTGCCGCATCATCAAAGAGGCGGGCTATGACGAAGCCGATATGATGGAATTCGAGTTCCAGGCGTACGGCCGTGAAGCACTGCTGAAGGCGCTTCGCAAATATGAGGTCCGGCTTGGGTGTCTGACGATCGCACCGCCTTTTTTCTCTGCGCCGGAGGACGTCGGACCTTGCCTGGTACGTAATCTGGAACTGGCTAAGGAAGCAGGCGCCGGCCTGATCATGGTGATCCCCGGGGGTATGGGGGATGAAGCGGCTTGTGCGGCAATGACGCGTCAGGAGATGCTGGATCTGGCGGTCCGCCATTTCCAAATGGCCTGCGACCTTGCCAGACCTTATGGGATCAAGATCGGATTCGAGAACACACCGCAAGACTATAAACCGCTGGCTTCCGTGGAAGAAGTCCGCTATGTACTGGACCGCGTACCGGAACTGGGTATGATCTTCGATACCGGGAATTTCCGCGTTGCGGATACGGCAAATGATGAGCTCAAA
>JAILDJ010000241.1 GCA_024689505.1 Clostridiales bacterium | reverse complement strand
GTCCCTGTCCTTTACTGTCGGGGATGGCCTGGCAACGGCGGGGTCCGCCCTGGTCGGGCAGAACCTCGGCGCCAACCGGAAGAATACCGCCCACGGCATCATCCGCATCGTCCGGCGGATCTCGATCTTTACGTCGCTCGTATTGATCGTCCTGTTCTTCCTGCTGCGCAATGATATGCCGCTGCTGTTCACGAAGGAAGCGGTGGTCATCAGCGGAGTATCCCTTTCTTTCATCGTGGTCTGCTTCGGCGTCATCCCGCAGAACGGACGCGTCGTTTATGCCGGCTGCCTGCGCGGGGCCGGAGATGCGAGATACGTCGCCATCTGCGCGCTGCTGAGCGTGGCCATCGTCCGGCCGTTTTTGACCTGGCTGTTCTGCTATCCGGTCAATAAAGCATTCCCGGTACTGCAGATGGCGATCTGCGGACCGTGGCTGTCCTTCGTCATCGACGCGTATATTCGGGATTATCTGCTGCACCGCAGGGTCGAGTCCGGGCAGTGGATGCACATTCGATTGTGATCGAGGTAGTATTATGAAGATCGATATTACATTGAAACTGGCGCCGCCGGCGCCGGGAAGCACGTTTCACGGGCACTATGGAACACATTTCGACGTCATGGATAAAGAATTCCCGCTGGAATATACCGAACGGGAAGGGATCGTTTTTGACGTTTCAAAGGTCCGGGATCGGGACATCGGGACCGCCGATATCGACCTGGACAAAGTGCAGCCGGGCATGTTCGTCGCGTTCTGCAGCGGATTTGTGGAAGAAGAAGGCTATGGCACTCCGAAATATGAGCATGAGCATCCGGAACTCAGTGTCAAGTTGATCGAGGCGCTGCTGGACAAACAGATCTCCATCATTGGCTTGGACTTTGCCGGTGTTCGCAGAGGTGCAGAGCATACACCGATGGACCAGTACTGTGCGGACCGAGGGGTTTTCATTGTGGAAAACCTGTGCGGCCTTCGGAAGATCCTGGATCGCGGCGGACGTTTTGCTGCCAAGACCTATCCGATCCATTTCTCGGAGATCACCGGGCTGCCTTGCCGGGTGATTGCGGAAGTATAAAGGAAAGGGTCATGTGACAATGGTCAGGTTTATGAATCAGAAGCAGACATTCCCGGCACAGGATGCGGCAGTGCTCACGGAATGCCTGCGTTTTATTGGTGCTTCCCTCAAGGCGTTGGGCGTCGAACGGACGGGCGGGATGCTGCTGTCTCTCGCGATCACCAATATTCTGCTGTCGCTGGGAGCTCCTGGAGTGCCCGGCGTCGGTCTGATCTGCCTGGGCGTGGCACTGAACGGCATCGGAGTCCCCATAGAAGCGATCGCTTTGGTCATGGGGATCTATCCGATCGTCAATATGTTGAATACCATGTCCAATACCACGGGGGATGAAGCGGTGTCTTTGATCGTTGGGAAGATGGAGGACCTGGTGGATACAGAGGTCTACAATTCATAAAAATCCAGCGCACTTTGATAGTATTTACTATCGACAGTGCGCTTTTTTTCATGTATACTATAAAAAATAAACAAAGGGGAACACGCACCATCTCATGATCGCAAAAACAAGATCCATGAGGTGCGTGGTAAATAGCCTGCGGCGATTTCAAAGTACTCTTAAAGGAGGAATAGTATGTGGCAAGAAAAAGATACTAAGTATAAGTATCGGATCGTGGAAAACGAAGGCGGCAAAACGCTGACCTATGATCCCGCGTCCGGTGTCCAGCTGCTGGAGGTAGACGGGCTGGCATTCAAGGATCTGGCGAGGACCGGAACGCTGCTGCCGTACGAGGACTGGCGCCTTTCCGCGGAAGAGCGGGCAGAGGATCTGGCCAGCCGTCTCAGCATCGAGGAGATCGCAGGCCTCATGTGCTTCAGCGCGCATCAGGTCATGGTGGACCGAGAGCTGACCGAGGACCAGAAAACGTTCCTGAACCAGCATCTGCGCAGCATCCTGAACTCCGCCGGTATGATCAACGTGCCGGATGAGAAGCAGATCGCGTGGGCCAATTCCCTGCAGGCGTACGTGGAAAGCAAGCAGTGGGGCATCCCCTGCTACATTTCCAGCGATCCGCGCAATGGCCGCGGCGTGGCCGACTGGCCGGGCAATCTGGGCCTGGCGGCGACCTTCGATCCGGCGCTGGCCAAAGAAGCGGCCAAGTGCATGTCCAAGGAACTGCGTGATCTGGGTGTGACCTGCTTCCTGGCACCGCAGGTGGATATCGCTGCGGATCCGCGCTGGTGGCGTGACAGCGGTACCTTTGGTGAGGATCCGCGTTTAAGCCGCGATCTGGTCAAAGCCTTCTGCGACGGCCTGCAGAGCACCTATGGTCCGGATGGCGAGGACCTGGGCTGGGGCAAGGATTCCGTCACTGCCATGGTCAAGCACTGGACCGGTGAAGGCGCCAGTGAGGGCGGCCGTGAAGCCCATACCGACGGCGGCAAGTACGCGGTCTATCCCAACAACAATTTTGAAGCTTTGATGATCCCCTTCGTCGATGGCGCTTTCAAGCTGGAGGGCAAGACCGGCATGGCGAAGTCGGTCATGAGCAGTTACACCGCCGCTTGGAGCGATGATGGATCCCTGGGCGAGGTCGTTGGCTCTGGCTTCTCAGACTATAAGATCAACCAGCAGCTCCGTGATCGTTTCGGGTTCAAAGGTGCCGTCTGCACCGACTGGATGGTCCTGAACGAAGGCCCGCGTAAGTGCGGCTGGGGTGCCAAGATCGAAAATCCGGACGCAACGCCGGGCGAGCGCGCTTTCTACGCGATCATGGCCGGTGTCGACCAGATGGGCGGCTGCTCCAATCCGCAGGTTTTGATCGATGCGTATCATTATGGCTGTGAGAAGGTCGGTAAGGAAGTCATGGACAAGGCGTTCGCCACTTCCGCCCGCCGCCTGCTGGTCAGCTATTTCCTGACAGGCCTGTTCGAGGATCCGTATTTGGACGAGGAAGCGGTCCTGGCGGATGTCAACAGTGCCGAGAAACAGGAAGCGGCGCTGAAGGCACAGGTCAAGAGCGTCGTCATGCTCAAGAACGAGAACGGAGCCATCAAGAAACAGGAGAAGCGCCTGAAGGTCTATGTGCCGGCGATCTACAATGGCCCTTACTGGAACCTGCCGTTCATGGGCGACGTGACCGAGCATCCGGCTTCCGTATCCTATCCGCTGAACCTGGAGACCGCGAAGCAGTTCTTCGATGTGGTCACCGATAAGGTGGAGGGAGATCAGATCACCCGTGCGTCTGAGGAAGAGCTCATGGACTGCGATCTGTTCATCATCGGCGCGAAGGAGCCGGAGAACTCCAACCCGCAGGATGGTCGTGATAAAGAAGGCAACTTCATCCCGCTGACTCGTCAGTATGGTCCGTACGTGGCGGATGGCCCGAACGTACGTAAAGTTTCTATTGCCGGCGATATCCTGCCGGACGGCAGCAAGCAGAACCGCAGCTATTTTGGCCGCGCAGCTTCCTGCATCAACGGCGATCAGCTGCCGCAGATCCTGGAACTGTCCGAGAAGGCCAAGAAGCTTGGGAAACCGTCCGTCGTCGTGATGATCATGGGCAAGCCCATGTGCTTCTATGAATTCGAGCCTGCGGTCGATGCGATCCTGGTCACCTTCGCACAGGCTCTGGAACCTGGTGCCGGCGGTGCTGCCGCGGCGATCTGCCGCATCATCGCAGGTCTGGACGAGCCGTCCGGTCTGCTGCCGATGCAGATGCCGAAGGATATGGACGATGTGGAACAGCAGTTGGAAGACACACCGCGTGACATGGCCTGCTACACGGATTCCGTCGGCCATAAGTATGATTTCGCGTACGGCATGAATTATGCCGGTGTCATCTGCGATGAACGAGTTGAGAAATACAGCGCTGCGCCGCTGAAAAATGTAGAATAAGGAGAAGAACGCATGTTCAATGTAAAAGCAGTCATTTTCGATCTGGACGGTGTCATTTGTTTTACCGACAAGTATCACTATCTGGCATGGAAAAAGCTGGCGGACCGGCTGGGGATCTACTTTGATGAGAAGATCAACAACCGCCTGCGCGGTGTCTCCCGCATGGCCAGCCTGGAGATCATCCTGGAGCGTTCTGACAAAGAGTACACCCAGGAGGAGAAAGAGGCTTTCGCGGAAGAAAAGAATACCGACTACCGTGAGTACCTGATGACCATGTCTCCGGCAGATCTGAGCGATGAGGTCAAGACGACGCTCGACGAGCTGCGTGCCAGGGGCTATCTGCTGGCGATCGGTTCTTCCAGTAAGAATACCAAGCTGATCCTGAGCAAGATCGGTCTGGGCGACTACTTCGATGCGATCGCTGATGGTAACGATATCACGCATTCCAAGCCGGATCCGGAAGTGTTCCTGTGCGCGGCGTCCAAGCTGGGCGTGCCCGCAGCCGAGTGTGCGGTCGTGGAGGACGCGCTGGCCGGCATCCAGGCAGCTAAAGGCGGCGGGATGATCGGTCTGGCACTGGGCGGCGACGCGGATCATTGCGGTCTGGAGGACTATAACCTGAATGGGTTTGGCGATCTGCTGAACGTGTTATAAAACTAAGGAGGAGCATATGGAACAATTCTTAGGCAAACTGCAGGATGTCGGCGTAAACGTCGGCGGAAAGATCCTTTTGGCGCTCGTCGTCTTTATCGTTGGACGCATCATCATCAAGAAACTTGTCAAACTGCTCGGCAAGATCAAGAAGTTCGATGAGCTGGATCCTACGGTCCATCGTTTCATCACCAACTTTGTGAAAGTCGGACTGTTCACGCTGCTGGTGATCTCGATCATCAGCATACTGGGCGTACCTATGGCATCCATCGTCGCGGTACTTGCTTCTGCAGGTCTGGCCATCGGCATGGCGCTGCAGGGCTCCCTGTCCAACATGGCCGGCGGCATCATGCTGCTGATCTTCCGTCCGTTCAATGTCGAGGACTTTATCGAATGCGCCGGCGGGGCCGGTTTCGTCAAGAAGATCGCCCTGTTCTATACGGAGATCCTGACGACGGATAACCGGACCATCATCGTCCCGAACGGCCCACTGATGAACGGCAACATCATCAATTACACCAAGCAGGGCAAGCGCCGTGTGGACCTGGTCTTCGCCACTGCGAAGAGCGAAGCACCGCAGAAGGTGCAGGATATCATGAAGGAAGTCATGGCCAAGAACGAAAAGGTCCTTTCCGACCCGGCAGGACCGTTCGCACAGGTCAGCGGCGGCACCAACGAGGCTATGGAGTTCACCGTACGTGCATGGTGTGAGACCGCGGATTACTGGGACGTCTATTTCGGCCTCATCCAGGGCATCGTGGAAGCTTTGGGCGAAGCCGGTGTACAGGCGCCTGCGGTACGTGTCATCACCGAGGAAAAACCGAAAGAATAAGAGAAACTGGATTGGAAAAGAGCCGTGGGATAACGATTTGTTCGTTATCCCACGGCTTTTTGAGTAGAATTACGTGCTGAATTTCGTCTGTTTTATTTCTGACAGTAATGGAATCGGGCACTTTACGTTCTAAATCTGGTTTTGTTTTTCTAGACCGTAACAGCTTCGAACACTTTACGTCTCTTTTCGGACTTTTTCATTTCAGACCGTAATGATTACGCCCTGGATCTGAATATTTACAAATCAGGACGTAATCAGACGGAACTCATTACGTCCTAAATATGATTTATGAAGTATAGACCGTAAAGGCTCTTAAAACTTTACGGTCTGAATTTGAAATCCTCAAAACAAAACGTAACATACAGAAATATATGTGCGTTGGAGGCAAAGAAGAGCAATTTCACCCCCTCTTTATTGACAGGCTTGATGGGAGCGGAGTACAATCACGGCAGAAAACATAAAGGAGGCGCTCGTGCAGAACGGTGCTTTCATCGGTATTTGAACATGGGGAGGAGCGAAAGAAACATGTTATTTGAGAAAAATGATACGGTCTTGTTCATCGGCGATTCGATTTCGGATTATGATCGTGCCCGTCCGGTAGGTGAGGGCTTGTTCAATGCCTGGGGCCAGAGCTATGTGGCCTGTGCCGGTGCGCTGCTCAGCTGCATGTACCCGGAGCTGGGATTAAGGATCATCAACATGGGCATCAGCGGTAACCAAGTGCGCGACCTGAAAGACCGTTGGCAGACCGACGTGTTCGACCTGAAACCGGACTGGGTCAGCGTGCTGATCGGTATCAACGACGTGTGGCGTCAGTTCGACAGCCCGCAGATGCCGGAGACCCATGTCTCCCCGGAGGAGTTTGAGCAGACCTATGAAGCACTGATCCAGGAAACCCTGCCGCGTGTCAAGGGCATGATCCTCATGACACCTTACTATATGGAGACCAACACCCGGGACGCCATGCGTGCGCGCATGGATCAATATGGGGCCATCGTGAAAGAGCTGGCGCTGAAGTATGATCTGACCGTTGTGGATCTGCAGGCCGGTTGGGACCGGCTGTTCCAGTATATGCACTCCACGAACATCGCCTGGGACCGCGTACATCCCAACCAGACGGGCTGCATGTACATTGCCAAACAGTTCCTGGCAGCTGTCGGAGCGGAGCGATGCTGACGTCTGACATCCAGTTCGGCATGCCGACACTGATCGAGAACCGGAC
>JAILDJ010000237.1 GCA_024689505.1 Clostridiales bacterium | reverse complement strand
ATCATAATGCAAATATCACAAAGATAGCATTAAGACCTGCGCGTCCAAAATTAAGACTGTATTAAAAACCCCCTGATGAAGCAAAGAAACACTTCATCAGGGGGTGCTGTCTGCACATTCCCGAAAGCCCGGACCCGATCGGGATCGACTTGTTGGAAAGTTTAATACTCTTTTTTTGTACGATCTTCGCCAAGACAGGGCCAAATAAGCTCAGGAACAGTGATCTCTCCTTGGAAATCTTCATCAGCGGTGAAAGTCAGGATCCCATCAGGGTCGATGGTGATCGTTCCAACCGTCCTGGTCCCACTGTTTGCACCAACTGTCATCGTTTCGTTTGGAGAGAGATATGTACTGATGCTTCCGATCTCTATGGAAGTACCGTATATAAGTTTCTCTGAGATGGTATATATTCCTTTCTCTATGTACATAGTATCGTTGCTTTTCCAGATCCTGCAGTCTGTTTGAGCCGTGATGTTTTCCCCAGGTGTCATGATTCCGCAGTATTGGTCGACTCCCATAGACCCGTTACATATATATGCGTACAGGTAGGAAGCCAATAATGAATGGCCTGCGTTAGACGGATGTAAAGCATCATTTGCCCAATAAGCCGCGTTTGCTTTTGCAAGGAGCAATCCAATATCCGGGACACGAATCACACGATCACTGTTCAGGTTTGCGTCCAAAAACATATCACAATCGGCGATCATATCATGATAGGACCTGAGGCCTCCGCTTTCAATGATCGTCCCTTGTGCAAGAACGATCGTGGCGTTGGGGAAGGTCTCCAAAGCTACAAGACATGCGTTATAAACAGCGGAATTATAGGATTCATGATACGCTTCATTCCCATAATGGCGGACATCGTTGACACCAGCGACGATAAACACATATCGTGTCCATTCTTTCTCTATATCCGTCATCGTCTCGATCGCACTGTCCAACTGAAACGCGAACGGCTTTCGCTGAATGATGAAGCCAGAACCTTTGACACCGAAATTGAACTCATTCAGCCCCATCATATTGGAAAGGCGTGTAGAAAAACGATTGACTCTGCCGTGCGTTCCGATTCCACACGTCCAACTGTCCCCGATAAAAACAGCATTGCCTTCCTGAGCAAAATCGATAGGCAGAACGGGAAGATTCTCCAAATTATAGATCAGCCCGACACCCGTTTTGTCATATGTGCTTTCTTTGGTTTTGCCATCAGCAGAAACGCATTGGACCGTATAGAAATACGTCCTGTTGTCCTTCAGGTTCTTCGTATCCTTGTAGGACGTCTTCTTTAGTTCGCCGATCACCGTCCAAGTCCCATTGTCTTCTCTCCGAAGGAGACGGTATCTATGTGCTCCGCTCACGCCGTTCCATCGGATCGTGACCGTGCTGCCATTTTGTGTCGCAGAGATCATCCGAGGCGTCGCCAGCTGTTTTGTAACGGCAATGCCTTTACTGTCAATGTCACTCTGCTTGGTCTTTCCGTCAGAAGAGATGCAGCGGACCGTATAATAGTACTTCTTGCCCGGAGCCAGTGACGTTTGATCGGTAAAGCTGGCACTATTTGTATTCGCGACTTTCTTCCAGTCTTCCTTTGCAGAAGCCCGTCTGTACACACGGTATTTTTCTGCTCCGGCGACCGCATTCCATTGGATCTTGATCCCTCCGCTGCCATCGTTTTTGGCAGATGTCAGAGTCGGCGCTGCCAGCATTCGTTTTGCGGATCTCCCCTTGGTATCGTAGTCGCTCGCCAGCAGTCCATCTTCATTAAGGCATCTCACGGTATAATAATATTTGATCCCCGCTCGTATCGGGTCTTTATCTTTATAAGACGTCTTTCCCGTGACCCCAATGCTTTTCCATTTGGAACTGTTCTCGGCTTTGCGGTATATCCTATACTGTTTGGAGCCAGGGACCGCTTTCCACTTCACAGTGATCCCCGTCGCGCTGTTTTTTGCAGAGATCAGCGTCGGCGCGGCAAGCCATCTTCTGATACTCTTTCCTTTATCCCCATATCCGAGGAATCGTTTCCCATTGACCGCCTTATACGCTCTTATTCTATACGAATATGTTGTTCCGAACTTTGCGGATGTATCTGTATATTTTGTCGTTTTCGGGTTTTTGATCGTTTTGATCTCTGTCCAGGAATCTGCACCTTCCTCTCTTCGATATAATTTGTATCCATCGATCTTGGAAAAAGCGGTCCAGGTCATCTTGATCCCTTTGGACTCTTCTTTAAGTTTAAGTTTTACATAAGGAAGCCGCACCATCGTCAACCCTATGGTGTCATACGGGCTTGAGAAGCTACCGTCCCGAGCTATGCAGCGCACCGTATAGCGATAACTCCTGCCATCCACAAGGTTCGTTCGATCTGTATAAGAAACAGCATCCTTGACATCTGCCAACTTCTTCCATCCGGAGGCATTGGCACTCTTTCGAAAGACACGGTATTTATATGCACCTGGTACCTCATTCCAAGAAAGTGTGATACCCGATTTAGCATTAGAGATCTTTCGAAGGACCGGAGTTTCTACATAAACTGTTTTTGCCGCAACAGTAAGGCCTGATGTGTTGAACTGAAATAAAAGGGCGGCAAAATCTTCTCTTTTTAAGGCATCGTCCGGGAAGAACCGATCATTTGTACTGCCTATCGTAAGGCCATTATCAAAAGCCCATGCAACGGCAGAAGCATAGTACAGATCCGCAGAAACATCGTTATAGACCCCTTTATAGGCTTGTGCAGGGCTCCCATTCAATGTCCATAATGCATAGATCGCCTCCGCGCGCGTTATCTTTTCATCTTTGCGATACTGTTTAGCGTATCCATGCAGCATACCTGTTTCATATGCCCAACTGGCTTCGACTGCATGTGCGTCTGTGTTCTCAACGTCCGTCAACGCACAATTGCGCATCGTGACAGTTGGCTCTCCGGCATATTTGTACAGCATTTGAAACACGTCTCCACGTACCGCAAAACTGCCGACACCGAAGGTCCCATCTGCATAACCGGAAAACAACTGCGTGCTTTTGATCCATGATAAAGCATCATAATAGGGATCTATATCAACACTGTCACTGAAGAGCGGGATGACCTGCTCCACTGGCGGGAGTTCGATCTCAATGACCGTCACCTTTTCACTGACCGTAACCGAAAACACACGATCCAGTTGGCGATAGTATTCGTTCGTTTCGAGCTGTTTTATAAACAGAGTTTCATTGAGTTCATACTCTTTTTCCCCTGTACATGTATCCGACCCATCGAACAGAAGCCTTTCTTCTTCCTGTGTGCAGGCTTCATCCGCATAAATACCGAAAACAAGAGCATTGCTGGGCTGTAATTGTGAGGAAATGATCCGGATCGTGATCACGCCGGTCTGAGGCTCCACCGCTTCATATCCACTCTCTATATCTTCGTCAGCCTCTTGTTCCGTCGGTTCTTCTTGCGGCGGCTGTTCCTCCTCTGCCGATGTTTCCGGCAGTTCCTCTTCTATAGGCTGTTCTTCTGGTATCGATGGATCCTCTTGTTCCGATGGATCCTCTGACAGTGCAGCAGTTCCATTTTCCTCTGCTGTCTCCGCAAAAGCAGGTACCGTGACCGTGCATATAATAAAAAGGAACGTCAAAAGTGCAAGTATTGCTTTTTTGATAGATCTGCTCATAATCCTTACTTTCTTTAACCAAAATCCCATGCATGTGGTTAATTAAAAAGTATTATATCATATGTAATGAATCGTTTCTATATTTTTATGTGAAAAAAGATGTGTCCTACCCTCCCTGATCGATGCAAATGAAAAAAGAGCATGCAAGGATCTGTCGTTTCAACAGGTATCCTGCATGCCCTTTGCTGTTTCAGGTCATGATACAGTTACATCTCGTAACTGACAAAAGCGAAGCGTTTGCTGTCCGGTGCCCAGGAGTTGACGTTGATCGAACCCTGACCGCCGAAGAAGCTCAGGATGCGGTGCTGATCGGAACCGTCGGCATTCATCAGCCACAGTTCGACCTGCATGTTCGGCAGATGCTCGTTGGGGGACAGATGTCCTTTATGATAGGCGATGTATACGACCTTCTGGTTGTCCGGAGAAATGTGCGGGAACCAGTTGTTGCGGTCGTTTTCTGTCATCTGGGTCTGCTCGGACCCATCTTTCTTCATGCGCCAGGCCTGCATCAGACCGGAATTCGTGGAATGATACCAGATGTACTCGCCGTCGGGAGAATACTCGCAGCCATCATTGAATCCGCCATTTGTGAGACGCACCTCTTCTCCGCTGCCATCCGCCGGGATCGCATAGACGTCCACTTCCATCTTGCCGTCGATCATGCGGAACCCGCAGTAAGCCAGCTCCTTGCCATCCGGTGACCAGCCGTGCAGGAAACTCGGGGAATTGGGTGTGATCAGTTTTGCTTCGCCCGTCGCGAAAGGAATGGTGTACACATAGGATGCAAAACCTTTCACGCCGGTCGGGGTATTGCTGACCGCAACACCTGTCTCATCCGGCGCGAGCACATGGTCGTTGTTGCACTGCACGCACTCGCCGGTATCGATCTCGCGCTCTGTACCATCCGCCAGTTTATAGGCGAACAAATGGCCATTGGAATTATAGACCAGTTCGTCGGTGGTCCGCATCCAGTTCGGTGCCTCGATGACCTGGTTTGGATAGGCCTTTAGTACCTGGATCTCACCCGTTTCGATGTTCATGATGTTCAGATAGCTGGTGCCGGTGCGGCTCTGGCCGATCATGTTCAGGTTCATGAACACCTGTCCCATCGCTTCGAACAGATCGCCCGGGAAACTGTCCATATCGGCGATATGCGGGAATCCGTTGGCTCTGGCGAATTCGAACGCGCTTTTGACATCGACCACACCTTTGCCGATGACGGTCTGCTGTCCGTCCGCGTCA
>JAILDJ010000225.1 GCA_024689505.1 Clostridiales bacterium | reverse complement strand
CTGCTTCTGGCACCGCCGCAGGTACTGGACAGCGTTGTCGTCCACGAGCTTTGCCATCGCAAAGAAATGAACCATTCCAGACGTTTCTACGCAGAAGTCCTGAAGGTCTTTCCAGAGTATCATATCTGGCACAAGTGGCTGAAAGACCACGGCCAGGCACTGCTGCATCGTCTGCCGGAAAAAGGCACTTGACAAATATAAACTGTCATGTATAATGTTAGTTATAACTAACTTAAAAGTTTCTTTTTTATTAGTCTTTAGTTAGCGTGTACTAACTCCCGGAGATAAACCCTATGCCGATCCAGGATATCATCAATCAGTGTTCCCCTACATTAGCCGGACTGAAGACCGGCAGTCTCTTCTCTGCTCGTATGAAAAGCCGGCGGCAGATCAATGAAGAGATCCATGATCTCAATATGATCCTGCATAAAAAGGGCCTGCGGGCGGTCCCGCTCCGTTACATGAAGGATAAAGTATTGATCTATATCTACCGTCCTGATCGCCTGGAAGAGGATCTGCGGCAGGCCGATGCCGAAGCGATCCTGAAGGAACAGGGCTATACGACGGGTCATGCCGGGCTCTGTCTGGTACAGCTGATCCGCCGCTTACGTGAAGATCCGGGATTTCCGCACGAGATCGGTTTGTTCCTCAGCTATCCTCCTTCTGATGTACGCTGCTTTATGGAAGATCCCTGTCACGGGATGCAATGCGTCGGATGCTGGAAAGTCTATAGCAACAAAGAAGAAGCTGAGAGGACTTTCTTGAAGTATAAAAAGTGTACTGAAATCTATGCGCGGCGCATCCGGGAAGGACGTACTTTAGAACAGTTGATCGTGTGAATGGATCCGCATCAAGCGTTTTCATAAATCAAACTATTTTCAGGAGGAAATCATTACAATGAGTAAAGTTGCAATCGTTTTCTGGAGTGGTACAGGGAATACACAGGCTATGGCAGAGGCTTTAGAAGCGGCTCTCCTGCAGAACGGCGCGGAGACTGCCCTTCTCACAGCCGCAGAGTTTACTCCGGACATGGTCTCTTCTTTTGACGCGATCGCTTTCGGCTGCCCCGCTATGGGCGACGAGGTCCTTGAGGAGACAGAGTTCGAGCCCATGTTTACTTCCGTAGAAAGTGCTCTTCAAGGCAAAAAGACAGGTTTGTTCGGCTCTTTTGGCTGGGGCGACGGGCAGTGGATGCGCGACTGGGAAGATCGTGCGCGCGTAGCAGGCGCAGTTTTGGCGGCGGATGGTGTCATCGCTAACGATGCTCCGGATGATGAAGCCCTTGCATCTTTGACTGCATTAGCAGCCGCATTGATCTGACGTAATTTGATATCACGCAATTAAATATCCTGGACCGGATGAAAAATCCGGTCCTTTTTTCTTGCCATTAAAAAATCTTCATAGTATAATATCATCAATACTAACGAAAAAAGGGGGCATCCTATGTCGATCAAAGCTCTGCTTGCACCTTCGGACATGACCGAAGGGACGCCTTGGAAAAAAATAGTTCTCTTTACTGTCCCCATGCTGCTCGGCAACGTGGCCCAGCAGCTGTACAGTACGGTAGACAGCATCATCGTCGGCCGTTATGTGGGCGATAACGCCCTGGCCGCGGTCGGCAGCGCCGGTCCCATCTACAACCTGCTGCTGGTCCTGTTCATGGGTATTTCCGCTGGTGCCAGCGTCATGGTCTCCCAGTATTTCGGCGCGAAGGACCGCGAGGGCCTTTCTAAGAGCATCGGCAACTGCCTGACGTTGACGGCGCTCTCCTCCCTCATCATCATGGTGATCGGTTTCTTCACCATACGGCCGCTGCTGAACCTGCTCGGCACGCCTGAAAGCATCATCGACTGGTGCGATTCCTACCTGATGGTCCTGGTCATGGGTATCGCCGGTACCTCATACTACTTCATGCTGACCGGTATCCTGCGCGGTATGGGCGACAGCATCTCCGCGCTGGTCTATCTGCTGGTCGCCACGGTTATCAACATCGTGCTGGACGTGCTGTTCGTTGCTCAGTTCAAAATGGGCGTCTTCGGTGTGGCTCTGGCCACCATCATCGCCCAGATCATTTCCGCGATCTTAAGTTTCATCCGGCTGATGCAGATGACGGATGTCTTCGACCTGAAGGTCAAGTACCTTAAAATGGAGAAACGGTACGCCGGTACGACCATCCGTCTGGGCATCCCTTCCGGTGTCACGCAGATGATCTTCTCCGCCGCCATGATCCTGGTCCAGTCTCTGACCAACACCTTCGGCGAAATGATCATCGCGGCCAACGTCATCATCATGCGCGTCGATGGTTTCGTCATGATGCCGAACTTCTCCTTTGGTATGGCCATGACCACCTTCGCCGGTCAGAATATCGGTGCACGTAAAACGGATCGTGTCCTCGTCGGATCCCGCCAAGGCACCCTCATCGCCATGGGCACCTCCTTCATCATCACCGGCCTGGTCGTTTTGTTCGGCAAGTATATCATGGGTCTGTTCACCAAGACGGAAGAACTGGTCACGCTGGCTAAGAACATGATGATGATCCTGGCCATCGGCTATGTCGCCATGGCGATCACACAGTGCCTGTCCGGTACCATGCGCGGTGCTGGCGATACGGTCACGCCCATGTGGATCTCCATCATCACCACAGTCGTCATCCGCGTACCGATCGCTTATGCCATCGCTTACTTCACTCGTACCCCGGAGCAGCCCACCGGCAGCTACCTCTGCCTGTTCATCTCCCTGCTGATCTCCTGGGTCGCAGGTGCCGTCATCACCTTCATTGCCTACAAGCGCGGCGCTTGGAAGCGCAAGGGTCTCACGGCCTGATCCCTTCTGTATTGAAACTAAAAATCCCGCTCTCATGAGCGGGATTTTTTTACTCTTTACTCTTCTTCAGGTGCTTCTTCCGGTGCTTCCTCAGGCGCCTTTTCCGGCTCTTCTTCTGTCGGAACTTCCTTGTTCACTGTCACCACGCTGCCGTCCTTCTTGACGATCTCGATGCGGCAGTTCAGGCCGTAGGCGGCGATGCCGGCCGCCAGGATCGCGATCGGAGCGGCATGCAAGCCGATTACGGCGCCGATCAGGCCGACGTTCACGGGCAGGCTGATGACGGTCTCGCCATTGCGGACCAGGCGGACTTTTGTCACATTGCCTTCTTTGACCAGGGCTTTGACTTTGTCAAGGATCACTGCGCTTTTCTCTTTGAATTCTCTTTCATCCATGATTGTTTCTCCTTTCGTTGTTATGCTTCATCTTCTTGATATTGAAGTTTATATAACTCGTAATACGCGCCGCGCTTCTCCAACAGTTCGAAGTGATCACCCATCTCCACGATCTCGCCGTGATCGATCACGATGATCTTGTCCGCGTGCTGGATCGTGGACAGGCGGTGGGCCACGATCAGCATGGTGCCGATGTTCATCATCTTCTCCAGAGAATTCTGGATCAGCTGCTCGGTCTCGGTGTCGATGTTGGCCGTCGCTTCATCCAGGATCATGACATCCGGCTTGTGGATGATGGTGCGGGCGAAGGACAGCAGCTGGCGCTGACCCGCGGAGAAGTTGTTGCCGCGTTCACGGACTTCTTCATC
>JAILDJ010000209.1 GCA_024689505.1 Clostridiales bacterium | reverse complement strand
GACATAAAATCGTACTTGTCGTTGCGGCAGTTGGGGATCAGGATCTGCAGGCGCAGCGAGACGCCGTTCACATTATCATACTCGACATCGTGCTGATAGAGCACGCCCATCTCGTCACCGGTCGTTTCGATGATATGAGCGCCTTCGACAGGCTCGGTGAATTCCGGAAACTCTTCATAAGTGTACGGTCTGACTTCCATAATATCCTCCTTGTGTTTTAGATATCCAGTGCGGCATGATAGCCGTCGTAGACAGCGTTGGTGATGGTGGTAACTTTGCGGGCATCGCCGATGACACGGACGAAGGGAGCGGTATCCTTAAGGGCTTCGACCATTTCCGTGCGGGCTTTCTGGCCCAGTGCGCAGATCACGCTGCGGCCGGGGATCAGGACTTCTTCGCCATCGGCAGTGGCGCAGATGATACCTTTTTCCGTGACCTTGAGAGCCCGGTGGCCGGTATGCACGGTGACGCATTTGTCGATCTCGGCCAGCAGGAGCGGACGGTGACGGACATTGGCATCCGGCGCCAGGGTGTCACGCATCTCCACCAGATGGACGGTCTTTCCTTCCTGACCCAGGTGGATCGCGCATTCGCAGCCCGCTAGGCCGCCGCCTAGCACGACCACGTCCTGACCGACCTTATCTTTCTCCAGATAATAGTTGTTGACGATAGTCACGTTTTCGCCGGAAAGCCCCGGGATCGGCGGAACCAGCGGAGCAGAACCCACCGCGATGATCAGCGCATAGGGGTCTTCTGTACGGACCAGTTCCGGTGTGACTTCCACGCCGGTCCGGATCGTGACGCCGGCACGTTCCGCCAGCAGACGATAGGTACCGGCCAGTTCATACATTTCATGCTTGAAGGGCAGCGCCTGTTCACTCTTCAGGATGCCGCCGGTCAGATCCTCCTTCTCGCAGAGGATGACTTCGTGCCCGCGGCGGGCCGCAGTGTAAGCGGCATACAGTCCACCGGGACCGCCGCCTGCGACCAGGACCTTGCGGCGCACCGGAGCCGGCCGGACCTCGTCACCTTCCATCTCACGGCCGATCAGCGGGTTGACCGTGCAGCGGCGAGTGGACGTAGCGGCACGCTCCGCCATGCAGGTAAAGCACCGCAGGCAGCGCACGATCTCATCGTCCCGGTTCTCCGTGACTTTGCGGGGCAAGAACGGATCGGCCAGAAGGGCTCGTCCCATTTCTACAACATCCGCCTGACCGCTTGCGATGATCTCTTCCATCTGAGACGGGTCATTAAGACCGCCCAGGGTCGCGACCGGTTTGGACACGTGCTTTTTGATCTCCGCCGCCAGGAAGACGTTGCGGCCGTGCTCGGTGAACATGGAGGGATGGGTGATGCCGAAGGTCTTCTGATAGGTCCCTGCGGAGACATGGATCAGGTCGACGTAGGGCTCGATCATCTGGGCGATGCGCACGCCCTCATCCAGACCGTAGCCGCCTTCTACGAATTCAGATCCGCTCATACGGAACTCGATGGGGAAGCGGGGGCCGACGGCTTCGCGCACAGCCTCCAGCACGCGGATCGCAAAACGGCAGCGGTTCTCCAGAGAGCCGCCATAGGCGTCAGTCCGATGGTTGAACAGCGGCGAGAGGAACTGGTTCAGCAGCCAGCCGTGGCCACCATGGACCATGATCATCTCAAAGCCGGCTCGTTTGGCCAGTCCGGCCACATGACCGTAGGCCTCGACGATCTCATCGATCATATCGACGGTCAAGGCTTTGACTTCGACGCCATCTGCACGGACCGTATCGCAGGGGCCCCACTGGTGCAGGGATTTCTGACGCTTTTTATCGGTCATATAGGTGCCAGCGAACATGCCGGAATGAGACAGTTCGATGGAAGGGACGGCACCGTGGCGGCGGATCGCGTCGGCCGCGTAGGTGGCGGATGCCAAAGAATTCAGGATGCTTTCATCCAGATGATAGGCGTGGGAGCCGTCGGTCTGCGGATGGACCATGAGCTCGGACACAGTGACGGCGCCGGCACCGCCTTTAGCACGCAGTTCATAGAACGCGACGGATTTCGGTCCGATACAGCCGTCGTTGGTGATGTCCGTGCCGCCCATGGGCACGGAAAACATGCGGTTGCGGAACGTAGTGCCGGCGATGGTGATCGGCCGGCAGAGGTTGGGATACTTCCGGGTAAAGGCACTCATATGCACAGGCTCCTTTTCGTTTACTACATCTATTGTACAGAATCCTACTGGAAAATACAAGCGATCTGTGCTATCATGATGAAGCAATTTTATCACCCCAAGGAGGACGGGACCATGCCCTGTACTACGATCTTAGTCGGCAAAAATGCCACGAACGACGGCTCTACCATGATTGCCCGCACGGACGACGGATTCTTCGATGTGAAGAAGACCATCGTCGTGCAGCCGAAGGATCAGCCTAAGAAATATAAAAGCGTGATCTCCCATGTGGAGATCGAACTGCCCAAGGACCCGATGCGCTACACGTCCAGCCCCAGCG
>JAILDJ010000184.1 GCA_024689505.1 Clostridiales bacterium | reverse complement strand
GTTGCCACGATCCTGATTGGTTCATTCTGCGGAATGATCTCTATGCGGCATAAGGAGGCCATCGAGCGGCCATGGTGGGCCTGCGCCATTGGTGTCGGTATGGAGGTCATGCATCTGACCATCGTCATGATCATGGTGCGGCCTTTCGATCTGGCTTGGGACATCGTACGACAGATCGCGATACCGTTCATACTGGTCAATGGGATCGGCTTCATGTTGATGTCTTCCATCATTGTTTATACCAAAAAGCAGAGGCAGATCATGCTGGAAAAAAGCCGCTTGGAATCAGAACTTGGCGTTGCATCGGTCATCCAGCATTCGATGCTTCCGGAGATCGGTTCTTTATACCCGGGCAGAAAAGAAGTGGATGTCAGTGCTTCTATGGAAGCGGCGAAAGAAGTCGGCGGTGATTTTTATGATGTTTTCTTTGTAGATCAGCAGCGGATCGCATTTGTCGTGGGTGACGTTTCCGGTAAAGGCGTGCCGGCGGCTTTGTTCATGGCGAACAGCAAGATCGTCATGCAGAACTGTGTGCGCGATATCCCGAATCTATCAGATGCCCTGGCAGGGGTCAACCAAGCGCTGTGCATGAAGAATGAGGCGGATATGTTCCTGACCGCCTGGGTCGGGATCCTGGATCTGAAGACCAAAGAACTGACTTACATCAGCGCCGGGCATAATCCACCGGTGTTCTGCCATAAGGGAAAGATACAGCTGCTGAAGGGTAAAAACAGCTTTATCCTGGGCGGTATGGAGGGCATGAAATATAAGGAAAATGTGATGCAGATGGATGAGGGAGATCTCTTGTTCATCTATACGGATGGTGTCGTCGAGGCTGAAACGTCTGAACATGAGCTGTTTGGTGAGGATCGTCTGCTGCAGTGTTTCCGCACCTATGCAAGCCGCAGCGCTTCCAAGACCATCGACATCGTGCGGGTGGCTGTGAATGATTTCGTGCGCGGCAACAGTCAATTCGACGATATGACCATGCTGTGCATGAAGATCAACGCAACTGAAGAATAAAATAGAGACCCACCTTCCAAAAAGAAGGTGGGTCAGTTTTTATTGATTTGTATGGGACTTCAGGCGAATTCGTTCCAGGCGACCTGCAGGTTCTCGATGATGGAGAGATGCTGTGGACATGCTGCCTCGCAGGCGCCGCAGCCGATGCACTGATCCGCGCCGGAACCGTTTTCCTTCATGCGCCGGATCTGCCCGTTCTGATGAGGATCGCCGCCGTACAGGGACAGGTTGTTCCATACGGAGAAGATACCGGGGATATTGACGCCGTTCGGACATGGCATGCAATAACGGCACCCGGTGCAGCCGATCTTGGTGCGACTGATATACGCCTCACGGACATCATCCATCAGCTTAAGCTCTTCTTCGCTCATGATACCAGCTTCGACCGTATCGAAGATGCGCAGATTGTCATCGATCTGCTCAGCTTCATTGCAGCCGGACAGGACCGTGGCGATCTCCGGATGGTTGCAGAGCCAGCGGAATGCCCATTCCACAGGACTGCGCTTGACCGGGAAAGCATCATACAGGGCCTGGACATTATCCGGTGCGTTGGCCAGACGGCCGCCCAACAGACCTTCCATGATGACGACAGGGATGCCCAGTTTGCCGGCCAGTTCCAGACCTTTGGTACCTGCCTGGTTCTCGACGTCCATGAAATTATACTGGATCTGGACCATATCCCAATCATAATCGTTGATGATGTACTCGAACTCTTCATAGGGACCGTGGAAAGAGAAGCACTTGTAGCGGATCTTTCCTTCTTTCTTCATATCATCGAAGAACTGCGGCGCACCGATGGATTTGAAATATTCCCATTTTTCCTTGTTGATACCGTGCATGAGGTAGAAATCGATATGATCGGTCTGCAGTTTTTTGAGCTCCGTCGCAAGGAGTTCTTCCATAGAAGCACGATCATGGACAGCCTCGGACGGCATTTTGGTCGCGATCGTGACCTTATCACGGTACCCATCCAGCAGTGCTTTGCCCAGAACGATCTCCGAAGTCTTATCCAGATATACGTACGCAGTGTCGATATAAGTGACACCACCGTCGATCGCGCGGCGGATCAAAGAGATCGCTTTTTGCTCATCGATGATGCTGTCGCCGGACGCTGCCCCATTAAAGCGCATGCAGCCCAGACCAAAAGCGGAACCTTGGATGCCCAGTTTACCGAAGGTACGGTATTTCATAGTTCAGTCCTCCTTCATTCTTTTATGAAAAATCGATAGTAAATGTACTATAACATGAATGATCCGGTTTTTCCATTGACTAAACCATTCGATTTTAGGAATCTGTCCTTGTACAAATCGAGATCGTTGGGTATAATGAAGATACTTGATACATTGGAAAAGTATGCATCGCAGGGGCCTTGAAGGAGGATACGTTATGTATGTACTGACACAGCAGGGAAGGATCGAGATCCATGATGGGATGGATCAGGTTTGGATCGAATCCTGGGGTCCGGACGCGGTACGTGTCCGTATGACCCAGGAAGCGGAGATGGACCCGCATGACTGGGCATTGTCTGAACCAGTGGCTGATGTAGAGACGCGGATCGAATCCAAAGTCATAGACGTGACGGATCCTTGGTATCAGGGACCGGAATGGGAGCGATACCATATGCAAGGTACAGTGTACCGGCTCGTCAACGGGAAGATCACAGCCGAGGTCAACGAGGAGGGCTGGATCACATTCTATGACAAGAGCGGACGGACGCTGCTGAAAGAGTATTGGCGCAATCGCAACCGGATCAACCGCTATGCGTTACCGACCGGTGTTCCGGCACGAGAGCTCAAAGCCGTCCCCGGGACTTCGGATTTTGAATTGACAGCCCGTTTTGAGGCCGATGATCGGGAAAAGATCTTCGGCATGGGCCAGTATCAGATGGCGCAGTTCGATAAAAAAGGTGCTGTACTGGATCTGGAACACAGGAATTCCCAGGCCTGCGTTCCGTTTTACGTGTCCAACCTTGGCTATGGGTTCCTTTGGAACAATCCGGCGATCGGAACAGTGGCCTTTGCTTCCAACAAGACGGAATGGCATATCCCGTCTACTAAAAAGATGGATTATTGGATCGTCGCTGGCGACACACCGGCGGAGATCGAATATCGATACAGCGCGGTGACTGGCCGGACTCCGAAAATGCCGGAATACGGCCTGGGCTTCTGGCAGTGCAAACTGCGCTACCGTACCCAGGAAGAGGTCCTGGAAGTGGCCAGAGAGCATAAACGACGCGGCCTTCCGATGGACGTCATCGTGGTGGATTTCTTCCATTGGAAATTCCAGGGAGAATGGGATTTCGATCCGGATTATTTCCCGGATCCGGAAGCTATGGTCAAGGAATTGAAGAGTTTGGGCATCGAGACGGTGGTGTCCATCTGGCCGAACGTGGATGAGCGCAGCAGCAATTATCAGTACATGCAGGAGCATGGATATCTGATGCGCACTGATCGGGGCAGCGCCTTGCAGGGAACCGGATGGATGGGCCCGAACACTTGCTTCGATCCTACACATCCTGGCGCCAGACGCTTCGTTTTCGAACAAGTCAAAAAGCATTATATGTCCAAGGGCATCCACATTTTCTGGCTGGATGAGGCGGAGCCGGAGATCGGTCCCTATGAACTGGATAACTGGCGGTATTATGCGGGACCCTCTGCACAGGTCACCAACCTGTATCCGAAAGAATATGCGCGCGGATTCTATGAGGGACTGAAGGAGAGCGGCCGTGAAGATATCATGAGCCTGGTGCGCTGTGCTTGGGCGGGTTCCCAGAAGTACGGAGCGCTGACATGGTCGGGAGACATCCATTCCTCCTGGCGCGGCTTCCGTGAGCAGATCCAGGCAGGCCTGTCGATGGGCATGGCCGGCATCCCTTGGTGGACCTGTGATCTGGGCGGTTTTATCGGGGGCGACCCGAAGGACGAAGGTTTCCGCGAGCTGATGGCCCGATGGTTTGCCTGGGGCTGTTTCCTGCCGGTGTTCCGCTTGCATGGAGAACGTTCCCCGTGGTACGAACGGGAAGTCAAATTAGGATCAGATGGGGTCCAGATCCTGTCCAGCGGTCAGCCGAACGAAGTCTGGAGCTACGGTGATAAGCTCTATGATATCATGTGCCGCTACCTGTTCCTGCGAGAAAAGTTACGGCCTTATATCCGTAAGATCACGGATCAGGCGGCCGAAACCGGAGCATCGATCATCCGTCCGCTGTTCTTCGATTTCCCGGAGGACCCGGAAGCTTGGAACAACGATAAGGCGCACATGTTCGGTCCGGACCTATTGGTATCCCCGGTCACAGCGCCGGATACCGAGACGTGGGACGTCTATCTGCCGGCTGGGACGGACTGGATCGAGAGTGCGACCGGACGTATCTTTACAGGCGGTCAGACGGTCAAGGCCACGGCGCCTTTGGACACGATCCCGGTATTCATCCGTGACGGAGCTGACGTGGAGGTCTACACATGATCTATTTCGGACGGTTTTATCTGGACAAAGAAAAGGATATGATCGTCGATCTGTACCAGGATGAGCACGATGCAGAAGCACCATTATCCTACGTGCTCAGTACTCCGAATCACAATAGCGGCAACCTGATCACCAATCTGGCGTCGCTTTGTGAACTGCCTTTGTCAAGAGACGATCAAGGACTGAAGATCATCCGGGGCACGATCCCTTGCTATTACGATGCGTACAATCGGAAGATCTATATTTTCCGCCTGGGTGGGACCAAGACGGCTAATATCTATCCGGATGGCCGGATCGAAATGAAGGCCAGCATCCCAGCCATCTCCAAGACATTGATGAGCCAGACAAAGGAATATAAACTGGATATCGCACGGACATTGATCAAGACCTATATCCGCAGCGATACGAAATTCCGCACAGATCTGCATACGCACATGAATGCCAATCTGCCGCCGGACATATTGATCGCGCTGGGCATCGCCCATCAGATCCGGTATCCACTGTACTACATCAAAAAGCTGGAATTGAAATGTACGGAAGCGCAGTGGCAGCGCCTTATGGAACAGCGCGCGGTGGTCGAACTGGATTTTCGGGATTCGACGTTGACCGGTAAATATCTGACACGCCGGATCGATGACAACACGTTCATCAATTTCGCTGACTTGATCTTGAAAGCGCCGGAGTATGCGGCCTATAATATCAGCCGTATCCGGACATCGCTTGCAGTCCTGAAGGATGGCCAGGCTGTCTTCACCAATCTGGAAAAAGTATATTTATACCGGTACGTGTTCACGAAAGGTACGTCGGCGAAGGAAACGATCACGCTGACAGGGATCGAAACGATCCCTGACGCGGACATCCGAGAGACGGTATCTCAGATCCTGAAGGATCACCGGTCAGAAGCATATCGCGAAAATACATTGTTTCAGGACAAACTGCTTTGGATCGCCAGGAATTATCAGCGGCGGGGGATCCGCTATGCGGAGATCTCCGATACCACTCTGGTCAAAAAGGACGGTGCGGCGCAGATGCTGGCACAGGTCCATGCAGTGATGCCGGCCATTTTCCAGGAGACCGGGGTGCGGATCCGTTTTCTGGCGGCGATCCGCCGGATCCCGCTGACGATCATCAAAGACAGCATCACCCCCAACGATTATCTGCTGGAGAACCTGCATGTGTTGGAGGCGGTGGCACCGGATCCTTATGTGGCTGGCAGTGATATCGTTGGTGAGGAGATCAACGATATTAGGGAACTGGATTCTTTGATCCGGGAGATCGTACGGATCGCAGGGCAAAATCCCGGGTTCGTCGTACGCATCCATGCCGGCGAAAATGACAGTCTGCGCGGCAACGTGGCTAACAGTATCCGCTGCGTAAAAGAAGCACTGTTGCCGGGACAGCCGATGCCCAGGGTCAGGATCGGCCACGGACTGTATACCAGCAATCTGCATTCCGATAAAGGCCGAGCGCTTATGGACGAGATCCGGGAGAGCGACGTGATACTGGAATTCCAGATCACTTCCAATGTGCGTCTGAACAACCTCAGTGATATGGAAGGACATCCGCTGAAGACCTATCTGCGCGCGGGGATCGGCTGTGTACAAGGGACTGACGGCGGTGCATTGTATGGGACAGATTCCATCGATGAGGAACTGGCATTGGAAAAGCTGCTCAAGCTGGATACCGATGATCTCCGGAAGATGGCAAGCACAGAGCAGAAGATCATCCTGGAAAGCGAGAACTCTTTCCTTGCCAAAGAAGCAAAGTTCATGGAGCTGCTAGGTACATCGTCGCCGGAAGCATGGATCAGAAACAGGATCCTGTCTGAACCCGGGGCTGGTCCGGAAGTCTGGAAAACGGCTTCAAAACCTGAGGCAGCACTGTCCTTGTCTTCCTATATCGAAGAACTACCTCTGACCGGCATGCCGATCATCATTGCAGGCGGCAGTTTCAACAATGACCAGCATACCACGAAGATCCAGGATTCTGATAGACGCCTGATCGATGCTCTTCTGGATAAGCTCGATCCTGAAAAGTATTTCTTCGTGACCGGTCACCGTGTGACAGGGCAGGAGCGGTACCTGATCGAACGAAACCAAGGCAGGTTCCGTATCTATGCCTTCGTGCCCAGCCGGATCAATCAGCCGGAAAAGGTGCGCGTGATACGCAGTGGACTGAAGGTCCGTGTCTCGATCGAATCCTCCAGCATGGGACTGTATAAGAGCATTTCCTACGAGATCTTCAAACGCAGGCCTTCTGTCCTGATCGCTTTTGACGGGAATTCCGCCGGAGCGAACCTGATCCAGGAGGCTAAAAACAGTAAACACAAAGCCTTGATCCTGATCAGCAGGCATTCGCGTGTACTGCGGACCAAAGCAGGAACACTACAAGGGTATGTTACGATCTTCGGCCCGAACGAGGACGTTCTGAAAATGATACAAACATGGGAGGGATACTGATGGGCATCCTAGTGATCGGCGCATCCTTCGTGGATATCAAAGGGTATCCGAATGCGCAGTACATCCCCGGCGGACGCAATGCCGGACGGGTGATCCAGGTGCATGGCGGTGTGGGACGCAACGTCGTGGAAGATATTGCCAATGTCGAACTGAGACCGATCTTCTTGACTGTACTGGACGATAGCGGCACCAGTACCGACGTGATCGAGAAACTGAAAAAGCATCAGGTCGATATGGAGTATGCGGCCCGTGCAGAAAATGGTCTCGGGACCTGGCTTGCGATCTTCGATAACCAGGGGGACGTCATCGGATCGATCTCCAACAGACCGGATCTGTCTGCTTTGGAAGAAGTGCTGGACACCAAAGGGGATGAGATCTTCAGTAAGTGCGACAGCGTCGTTGTGGAATTCGACATCGAGGTGGATCTGCTCAAAAAAGTATTTGCCTTGGCTGAAAAGTATGGGAAGAAGGTCTATGCGGTGGTTTCCAATATGTCGATCGCATTGGCGCGCAGAGACCTGCTCAAAAGAGTTTCCTGCTTTGTCTGCAACCTGCAGGAAGCTGGGTTATTGTTCTCTGAAGACTATGAAGGTAAAGAACCCTTCGAGATGCAGCAGATCCTGGAAAAACGCATCCTGTCCGCGCAGATCCCGCAGATGGTGGTCACGATGGGTGTGGACGGTGCGGTTTTCGCTGAAAAAGGAGGGACCTCCGGCTTCTGCGCATCGCAGAAGGTCGACGTGATCGATACGACCGGTGCCGGTGACAGTTTCTTTGCAGGGGTTGCCATCGGTCTGACGTATGGAAAAACACTGCAGGAATCTGTCGTGATCGGCACACGTCTGGCATCCTCCGTCATCTCGACGAAAGAAAACGTCTGCCCACGTTTCCTGCCGGAAGAATTCGATCTTGTGATCCCAACAGAATAACGATCATTTTGCTCAATGAACCGCCTGCCGGTGGTTGCAATATAAGAGAAACCCAAAAGGAGAAGGACCATGTACGAGTATGAGAAAAATCATTTAAGAGCATTGCGTAAAGGACTTGCGGAATGCACGGTACTTTTGAAAAGCAAAGGCGATTTCCCACTGCGGGAAGCCGGTCTGATCGCTGCCTATGGCAACGGTGTGCGTAATACGATCAAGGGCGGTACAGGTTCCGGTGAAGTCAACTCCCGCTTTTTCATCAATATCGAGCAGGGACTGGAGAAAGCCGGATTCGTCCTTACAACTAAAGACTGGCTCGATGCATATGATCAGGTGCGTGTCGAAGCACACAAACAGTTCCTGAAAGATCTGCGCGCGGAAGCGAAAAGGATGCATAAAAACGTGTTTGTGATGGGGATGGGCGCTGTTATGCCTGAGCCAGAACATGATCTTCCTGTCGATGCAGAAGGTGATACTGCCATCTACGTATTGTCCCGTATTTCCGGTGAAGGAAGTGACAGAAAAGCGGAGAAGGGCGACCTGAAACTGAGCGATACAGAGATCCGTATGATCCGTGAGATCCATGAAAAGTATGAACACTTCATGCTGGTCATCAATGCCGGCGGTCCTGTTGATCTGAGCCCTGTCCTGAACGATGTGGACAACATCCTGGTTCTGTCTCAGTTGGGTGTGGAGACAGGTTTCGCCCTGGCCCGTATCCTTCTTGGCAAAGAGAACCCGTCCGGTAAACTGACCACGACGTGGGCCGCTGCGGATGCATACTGCCAGGAAGGTCAGTTCGGAGAGCGCAGTGATACGGAATACCGCGAGGGTATCTATGTGGGGTATCGCTATTTTGATACCGTGGGTAAGAAGGCTGACTTCCCGTTTGGTTTCGGCCTGAGTTATACCACCTTCGAGATCGAGCCTGGTGCGGTTACGGTAGACGGTGACCTGATCACTGTGAAAGCGGCGGTTACGAATACCGGTGTTTACAGTGGCAAGGAAGTTCTGCAGGTGTACATCTCCAAGCCAGATGGGGCATTGGATCAGCCTTATCAGGATCTGGCAGGATTTGCAAAGACACGGTCTCTGCGTCCGGAAGAAAAGGAGGAACTGGCAGTGCAGTTCCGCCTGCGTGATCTCGCGTCCTACAGCTCTGAACTTGCCGCCTACATCCTTGAGCCGGGAGATTATGTAGTCCGTGTAGGCAGCGATAGTGTAGATACGACCGCCGTGGCGATCCTGCGTCTGGCAGATCAGATCGTTACCCGTAAAGTCCGCCGGGCATTGGGGGATCCTGGATTTACGGATTACAGACCTAAAAAGACTGTCGATATCGTCGATGCGCCGATCCTCTGGATCGAGGCGGATGCCATCGAGACGGAGACCATCGAGTATGACCGCGAGGAAGAGATCGATCCGTTCGTTCAGGATCTTACTGACGAGCAGTTGGGCTTGATCAATATTGGTGCGTTCGATCCTAAGGGTGGCTTTATGAGTGTCATCGGATCTGCGGGATTCTCTGTTGCAGGTGCAGCCGGGCAGTCCACGCAGCATATCCCCGGACTGCCCAGTATGGTCATGGCGGATGGCCCTGCGGGTCTGCGTCTGACACCGCTGTACTATATCGATGAAAAAGGCGTACATGGCCTGGGTGCCGCATTGCCGGAAAGCATTGCAGAAATGCTGCCGAAACCTGTTCAGATGCTCATGAATCGTAAACCTCGAGCAAAACGCGGTGCCGAGATCATGGAGCAGTATGCGACCGCCATCCCGATCGGAACAGCGATCGCGCAAAGCTTCAACCTGGACTTCGCGGAAGTCTGCGGTGACGTGGTAGGTGCAGAGATGGAACTGATGCATGTCCAGTTGTGGCTGGCACCTGCGCTGAACATCCACAGAAGCGTCCTTTGCGGCCGCAACTTTGAGTACTATTCTGAAGACCCGCTGATCAGCGGACGTATGGCTGCTGCCATCACACGCGGCGTACAGAACCATCCGGGCTGCGGTACCACGATCAAGCATTACGCGGCGAACAACCAGGAGATCTTCCGTTATACCAACAACAGTAAGGTATCTGAGCGTGCCATGCGCGAGATCTATCTGCGTGGCTTCGAGATCTGTGTCCGCGAGGCGCAGCCCAAAGCTGTCATGACATCTTACAACTTGCTGAATGGGACCCACACCTCAGAGCGCCGGGATCTTTGCAAAGATATCCTGCGTGACGAGTTTGGATTCAAGGGCATCGTGATGACCGACTGGGTCATCGCTATGATGGCTTCTAATGAGAAGTATGAAGGCGCGAAGGCCGGCTTTGTCGCGAAGGCTTCCGGTGAATTGTTCATGCCTGGCGGAAAGAAGGATTATGAACACCTGATGGGCATGCTGAACGAGGGCAAGCTGAGCCGCAAACAGTTGGAGATCAATGCGACCCATGTATATCGTATGGCAAAGGAGCTTGACGTATGATGATCATCGTCGTAGTTCTTTTGACGCTTATATTGATCGGTATTCTGGAATTGAATAAAAACACGGTATGGGGGGCGGTCCTTGCGATCGCCGCCTCTGCTGAGTTTTTGTTCGTATGGCCGCGGCTTGTTGCAGGCAGCCCCCTGTTATATCAAGTACTGGCGTGGATCGTCTATCTTGTGTGCCTTGCGATCATCTTCTATATCTCTCTGGGACCGGTAAAAGCCCGTCCCGCGGTGCCGGAGAAGGATCCCAGGACGACAAAAGTCGTAACTGTGGAGCAGGGACGTCTGATCGGTGTCTATACCGCGGATAAAGAAGTTGAAGTATACACGGGCATCCCTTACGCGAAGCCTCCGGTGGGAGACCTCCGATGGAAAGCCCCGCAGGATCCGGAACCTTGGGACGATGTTTTCAAGGCGGATCATTTCGGACCGATGAGTATGCAGAAACTGACACCGCGGATCCTGGATTCATTGACGCGTATCATGGCGTTTCATGACTATAAAGTCACTTTGCAGGATGATTTCAGAGATAGGATCTCCGAGGATTCCCTGTATCTGAACATCTGGAAGCCGGTCACGGAAGAGACAGGGCTGCCGGTCCTGGTATTCATCCATGGCGGTTCGCTTACCAATGGACAGACCTGGTACCAGGATCACAGTGGAGAAGGCCTGGCCCGCAAGGGCGTGATCGTTGTCAATATGGCGTATCGCCTGGGCGTGTTCGGTTTTCTCGCGGATCCGGATCTGGCAGATGAGTCTGAGTCCGGGACCTCCGGCAACTATGGATTGCTGGACCAGATCAAGGCACTGGAGTGGGTACAAAAAAATATCGCCGCGTTTGGCGGCGATCCGGACAATGTGACTTTAGCCGGCGAATCTGCCGGTGCGGTCTGTGTATCGGCTTTGTGTACGTCTCCACTGGCTCGCGGCTTGTTCCGGAGAGCCGTCGTGGAGAGTTCTACCGCAGCTGCGCCTGAACCGGCCCATTCTTTCTGCTCCTTAGAGGATGCTTATGAAGCAGGAAAAGCACTGAAAGAGCATTGCAAGGTCAAAGACCTGAATGGGCTGCGGCGTCTCAAGGCAAAGGATCTTTTGTGGGGCACAAAGCAGATCCATCATATCACGGTGGATGGATATGTGCTCCCGGAGACGCCCTATGCCTCATACGTGAAAGGTATATGTAATGAAGAAGCCCTCCTGCATGGTTTCAACCAGCTGGAAGGCCAGGCTTTCGTTATGAAAGATAAGGTAAAACTGGACAACTATCAGTACAATGTAAAGAAGCTGTTCAAGACGGAAGCGAATGATGTTATGGAGCTTTTCCCCGCATCTTCGGATGCAGAAGCGAAGAAGAACTGGATCGATCTGTTCTCGGCGTATTATTTTACGTATGGACATGATTGTCTGACCCGACTTTGCAAGAAGAACGGTATTCCGGTATATCCTTACTATTTCACGAAGAACAACAAACGGATCGGCGCGAACCACGCGGGTGAAATGATCTACCTGTATCATATGATCCCGAAGGATTCCAAATTGTTTACTGCGGAAGACAGGGCTTTGAGCGATCTGATGTCAGACTATCTTGTTTCATTTGTAAAGACCGGCGACCCGAATGGTGCAGACCGCACGGTATGGCCATCGGGAACATTTTTGGAATGGGGCGAAGAAGTGCGTACTGCAGAGGACCGCTTCGATGCCCTGTACAGGATCCTGGACCGCCTGCAGAAAGCGGACGCTATCGCGGAAGATACATCAGCCGCAGGATCCATTCCTTCAAACGATCCGGCATAAAGCGGAGCAAAAACATAAGCAGTTTATATTCAAACCCGATCGGTACACGTGCCGGCGGGTTTTTTCTTGCGGCAAGCTTCATGGCGACCTTAGCGACAGAAGAAGGATCGCGTCCTTGCATCTCATCCTTAGCCATTTTAGCGACGCTGCGTTCCGCAATATCTGCGTAGACAGACCCTTCTTTGGTATAAAACCTTCTTGCTGAAGTAAAACCGGTACGTGTATCACCTGGCTCCAAAATGCAGGCGCGAACGCCAAAATCGTGCATCTCCATACGTACGGCATCCACATAAGCCTCCAACGCATATTTGCTGGAAGAATAATGACTCTGCATAGGAATCGAGACACGGCCGGCGATGGAACCAACGACGAGGAACAGACCGCAGCCTTGTTTGCGCATCCTTTCCAGGACATAGGAACCTGTCAATACCGTACCGACATAGTTGGTATCGATCTGCTGCTGCACGAGACTGCGTGGCATTTCTTCAGCTGGGCCTGCAATACCCATGCCGGCAGCCAACACGCAGATGTCGATCCGCGGCATCTGATCCAACACATAAGCAATAGAGGCTTCATCTGTGATATCCATTTTTTTACGTGTCAAGCGGCCACCGTTTTCAAAGACCCGCAGACCTTCTTCTATATTGCGAGAGACACCCAGTACGTGACATCCGGATGCTGCAAAGCTTTCCGCGCAGGCTTTTCCGATCCCGCTGGAGGCGCCCGTGATCAGGACATAGGTGCCATATTTGTTTTTCATATGGAGTTCCCCTTTAGGTTATTTGCTCTTACTTTACGACGGAATCCGGTTTCTGTCAATCATCGTATCATTGCAAACGGATGGTTCGTGTGCTACAATCGCTTTACCCATGGCTCGATGATGCAAGAACAGTGAAGAAACCTCCCGTTTTTCGTGATTTTTCCAATTTACAAATGACACGGGAGAGAGTACATTATATATGATCTTTTTCACGAAATCAGAGGTTTTATGAATCACAAAGTTTATGAGCTGCTGCATGATCAGCAGAGCCGTGTCATGATCCGACTGTGTCTTTTGATCGCAGTCTTTTACATCGCATGGGCCTTCGCGCAATATCAGACAGTATATCTGCAGGGCAAAGGTATGTCCTCCTCGTATATCGGTACACTGAACGCGATCTCCTCGATGCTGGCGATCTTTGCCACGACCTTATGGGGCATCATCGCCGACCGCATCAATTCTATCAAAAAGACGTTCATTATCGTTTCTGTTGGTTCCGGTGTTTTGTACGGATTGATCGCTTTTCTGCCGGCCGACTTCCGTTACGCGGCGCTGATGTTCATGATCTATTGCCCGTTGGCGAATTTCATGAAGTCGCCCATGTACATCCAGATGGATAATTTCACGATCCGTACTTGCGCTGCACACAGGATCAATTATGGTGTCGTGCGGTCCATCGGTTCGCTCACATTTTCTTTGAGCAGCGTCCTGTTGTCCGCCTGGGTCATTCCTCGCTTTGGCGTCCCGTCCACGTTCGTCCTGTTCTTTGTCCTGGTCCTGATCACGATCGGTATCACCCTTCGTATTCCCGATCCGGTGGTGGAGAAGAGGAACGGCCAAAAGCCTAAGCTGGATCCTAAGGTATTGTTCCGCAATTATTTTTATGTGACGTTCCTTATTTATGCGTTCATCGTGTATATCGCTTTCGGTGCGGAATTCTCCTTCTTCTCTTACTATTTGGCGGATAAAGGGATCAAGATCACCAATCTTGGCCTTGTACTGGCGCTCAGGGCGATCATGGAGATGCCTATGCTTTTGATCATGCAGAAGCTAAGGCATAAGTTTCCATTAAAGTGGTTGATCCTGACGGCCAGCTGCCTGATCGGTCTGGAATGCCTTGGCCTAGGTATTATTGCCAAGGATATGACGTCCATCATTCCGTTCATGATCCTCTTCGGCCTGGGCAATGGGGTGAACATTGGAACGATCGCCAATTACCTGTATAAACTCGCGCCGACGGAGATGCGGGCAACGGCCCATTCGGTCTATGGTGCCTGCACTGCACTATCTGGTGTGATCGGCAACTTCTGCGGCGGATTCGTCCTCCGGGCGGTCGGCGCATCACGTTTCTACCTAGTTTTGGCTGGTATTATTTTCTCGGCTGCTGTTTTCTTCTTCCTGACGATCTTTTTCGGTAGGAACAGGCAGAATCCAGCGGACGTGAAAGATTAAATAATTGAAAGGATGACATTATGCAGCATTCAGATGGAATGAATTACGCTCCGAAGGGGCGTCCGGCACCGGTCGTCGGTCCCGGCGAATTTGTATTTTCTGCAGCACACCTGGATCATGGCCACATCTATGGGATGTGCAATGGCCTTACAGAAGCGGGCGGAACCTTGAAATACGTGTATGATCCGGATCCGGCGAAAGTCGAAGCATTCCTGAAACAATTTCCGCAGGCGACCGCGGCTGATTCGGAAGAACAGGTGCTGAACGATCCGGAAACGATCCTGATCGCGGCGGCCCATGTGACCAGCGAGCGTGCACCGTTCGGTATCAAGGTCATGGAGCATGGTAAGGACTATTTCACGGATAAAGCGCCTCTTGTATCTTTAGAGCAGTTGGAGGCGTGCAAAGAAACAGCAGCACGTACCGGCCGTAAGTATATGTGCTATTTCTCCGAGCGGCTGCACGTGGAAGGCGCTGTCTTCGCAGGAGAACTGATCGAACAAGGCGCCATCGGCCGTGTGCTGCATGTGACTGGCTTCGGCCCGCATCGCATCGGTCCTGAAGCATCCCGTCCTGACTGGTTCTGGAATCGGGAGCAGTACGGTGGGATCCTTTGTGACATCGGCAGCCATCAGATCGAACAATTCCTGTTCTATACAGGCGAGGAAGATGCAGAGGTACAGTTCTCTCGGATCGCCAATTACGATCATCCGAACCATCCTGAACTGGATGATTTTGGTGACTGCAGCATCGTTGGCAAAAATGGCACCACAAACTATTTCCGCGTGCATTGGTTCACTCCGGACGGACTGCGTACCTGGGGCGACGGCCGCATGTTCATCGTTGGGACAAAAGGATACATCGAGATCCGCAAGTATGTCAACGTGGCAGAAGAGCCGTTCTCCACGGATCATGTTTTCATGGTCAATGGCGAGGGCGAGCATCGTTTCGATGTGTCCGGTAAAGTCGGCTTCCCGTTCTTTGGACAGTTGATCCGTGACTGCCTGGATCGTACGGAGACGGCGATGACACAGGAACACGTATTCAAAGCAGCTGAACTGTGCGTGCGCGCTCAGATGCAGGCTGTCGACCTGACGCCGGATATGGCGCGGGGACTTTAAGAAAAGGAGCCATTCCTAAGTGGACTTTTTTGATGCTTTAACGCTGTTCGGCGGTCTGGCCATGTTCCTGTATGGCATGCGCCTTATGGGCGATGCTTTGAAGGAAGGGGCCTCAGGTACATTGAAGGTCGCCATGGAAAAGGTGACCAACAATCCCGTCAAGGCTTTTATTCTTGGTGCTTTGATGACGGCACTCATACAGTCTTCCACGGCTACGATCGTTATCACATCAGGGCTTGTGGGTGCAGGAATCCTTTCCTTGCACCAGTCACTGGGTATCATCGTCGGGGCGAACGTTGGTACTACCATCACAGGTCAGATCATCCGTTTGCTGGACCTAAATTCCAACAAAGGCATCGCCTCCTGGATCCGTATCTTCCAACCGTCATCATTGGCCCCCATGGCCTTGATCCTGGGCATCATCCTGATCATGAGCACACAGAGCCGGGCTAAGAATTCGCGGACGATAGCGAACATCGCCATCGGTTTTGGTATCCTGTTTTCCGGCCTTTTGAACATGACCAGCGCTGTGGATTCTCTTGCATCTTCAGCATTCATCCAGAACTTGTTTGCTGGCTTGGGTAACAATCCGTTTCTCGGATATCTGACCGGTGCAGGCGTCGCGTTCGCACTGCAGAGTTCTTCTGCTACGATCGGTATCCTGCAGGCATTCGCTTCCTCCGGCCTTCTGACGTGGCGTGCAATCTATGCCGTGATCGTCGGTGTCTATCTTGGAGACTGCGTCACTACGGCCATCGTATGTTCTATCGGCGCAAAGACCGACGCAAAACGCGTGGGTCTGGTCAATATCATTTATAACCTATGCAAATCAGCCATCGTCCTGATCGGCGTTTTCATCGTGCATAAAATGGGTCTGATCGACGGCCTTTGGGATACGACGGTCAACTCCGGTATCATAGCGAACACCAATACGATCTTCAATCTGGCGATCGCGATCCTGTTGCTTCCGATGCTGACAGTCTTTGAAAAAATGGCTTGTAAGATCCTGAAAGGTAAGCCGGAGCCGGAGCACAAGTATAAAGATAAGATTGAAGCGCTGAGTCCGGTCTTCTTCAACACACCAGCCATGGCGCTGAGGAGCTGCTATGATCTGCTGCTGACCATGTTCCGCGCGTCCCGCAATAATATCAATCTGGCGTTAGGTCTCGTGAAGAACTTCGATGAGGATATCTATCAGGATCTGCAGGCGGAAGAGAACCGGATCGACAAGATGACAGATCATGTCAGCCATTATCTTGTACAGCTATTGCCATATTTGAAAGAGCAGTATCATATCTCGATCCTTGACCAGTACTATAAGGTCACCGCTGAGTTCGAGCGCTTGGGCGATCATGCGACCAATATCGCTGAGAATATGCGTAATCTAGCAGAAAACGAAACGACGTTTTCAGAGGAGGCACAGCGGGAGATCGGTGTATTGTCGGAAGTGCTGGACCGGATCCTGAGTTATACGGAAAGATCGTTCGAAAAACGAGACGTAGAAGCGGCGGACCATATCGAGCCGCTGGTCCAGCTCAGTGAAGAGATGATACAGACGCTGAAGAAGCATCACCTCAATCGCATGAGCCAGGGACGGTGCAACGTTTACGCGGATGCCGGCTTTACGAACCTTCTGGTCGACCTGGGACGTATCGCTGACGTGTGTTCCAATGTCGGTATTGCCACGATCGTCCGTGTACGGCCTGAACTTGCCGATCATGAGCACTCTTACATCCATAACCTGCATGCGGGCCATGATGAAGAGTACAATCGCGAATATGATGCAGTATACATCGAGTTCATGCAAAAGCTGGAACAACCGGAACAGGATGAACAGCTGAGCTTGATCGAAACGGAGCCGGAGCCCACGGAAGAACGCAAAAAGGAAAAAGATAAGAAGAAGAAAAAGAAGAAATAATGAGAAAGACATACCCATACAGCTTCTCTCGCTAAGTGCGCTCATACGCAATACGATCGAGTAAGGTGTATGGGTACATCTTTCATATTATTTCATACAGGTTTGATCGATAAAGAAAACTGCCCGGCGTCGCGGGCAGTTTTTTGTTGGTTCTTGGGCTTATTCGAGGGTCTGTGCGATCCTTGCCAGCCAGTCGATGATGGTGATGTGCTGCGGACATTCGCCTTCACACTGGCCGCAGCCGATGCATTCAGAGGCTTTTCCGCCATTGGATGTATTCCAACCATAATTGCGCTTCGCGCCTTCGAGATTGTCATACATGAGGTAGGTGTTCATCGCACTGAAGATGCCGGGGATGTTGATCTGCATCGGACATCCCGGAGTGCAGTAGCGGCAGGAAGTACAGGGGATCTGTTCCACAGAAGCCAGAGCCTCCTGCGCCTTTTTGACGACTGCCTGTTCTTCTTCGGAAAGAGGCTGGAAGTCCTTCATGTAAGAAACGTTGTTTTCCATCTGGGCGATGTTGGACATGCCGGACAGCACGACCATGATGCCTTCCATGGAAGCAACGTAGCGGATCGCCCAGGATGCAGGGGAAGCATCGGGATCGGCGGCCTTGAAAACGTCAGTGACACGTTCCGGCGGGTTCGCAAGCGTACCGCCTTTGACGGGCTCCATAACGACGATGGGCTTACCGTGCTTGCGGGCGACTTCATAGCAGCCGCGGGACTGCACGTTGGCAGCTTCCATATCCGCATAGTTGATCTGCAGCTGGATGAATTCCACATCCGGATGCTTGGTCAGCAGTTCATCAAGGAACTCAGGCGTATCATGGAAAGAGAAGCCATAGTGCTTGATCAACCCTTTTTCTTTGGCTTCTTTGACGAAGTCCCATAGTCCGTACTCATCATAAGAATCTATGTTGCCTTTGCCAAGTGCGTGCAGCAGATAGAAATCGAAATAGCCGGCGCCGGTACGCTCCAGGCTGGTGGTAAGCTGCGCTTTGGCAGTTTCAGCATCCACCGTACCCTGTGCGTGGGTGTTCAGCTTGGTGGCCAGATAGAAGCTGTCACGCGGATAACGCTCGACCAGAGCTTCTTTGGCGGCTGCTTCGGAAAGGCCGCCTTCATACACATAAGCGGTATCAAAATACTTAAGTCCTGCGGCCATGAAGATATCGACCATTTTCTTGGTCTGTTCGATATCGATCGACTTGCCATCTTCCAGCTTGGGCAGGCGCATCAGTCCAAATCCCAGTTTCGGGATATTCAGATCCAGTAAGCTCATAGTGGTACCTCCTTTTGTTAGCTTATATCAAGTATAACAGATGATGCAGATAAAAAACAATGGATGATTCGAAATAAAACGGCGCTCAAGGTTTGAGCGCCGTTCTGCGGTTCTTATAGTTTTGTTCCTGGAAGACCTTCGGTGTAAGGCCCGTCTCCTGACGGAAGACGCGGATGAAGTGGCTGGTGGAACTAAAGGATAGGATCTCGCTGATCTGACCAATGGAAAAGTCGGAATACAGAAGCATGTTGGATGCAGCTTCGACCTTGCGGCTGCGGATATAGGACTGGATCGTCATGCCGCGCTTGTTATGGAATAAGGTGGACAGATAGTTGGGAGAGAGCTTGACGTGATCGGCAAGATCTTCCAGATAGATCTTCTCATACAGATGATAGTAGATATAATCAGCACAGGCGGCGACGGCACGGATCTGCTGCGTCGGTGTCAGATTCTCTTCGTTGACTGGTTCATCTTCCACCGGATCGTAGATGGGAAGGGCGATCTGACCGGTCTTGACCATGCCAGAGACCTGCTCGGTGAAATCCGTGATCATGGCGGCATGCAAAGATTCGATCTCGTCAGCAGAAGAGGCGGCATCCATCTGGCGTACATAGAGGCGATAGATGCTGTATGCCTGTTCTTCTGTAAGCCCGCCGTCTACAGCATAGCGAAGCGCCAGCGTTGCGCTGTACAGGAAGGAAAAACGGGCCTGCTGTACGGAGTTTCTGGACAAACGGGAAGCAAGAGAAGCCTGATAAGCTTTGCGGCTTTCAGGGATCGAACGGCGATCACCGGTGCGCAGATATTCATACGCAAGGAACATACCTTGTTCTTCAGGGTATAGATCGCTTTCTTCCTTTTGCAGGTAAGTGGTATAGATGAGTTTATCAGGTTTATGTAAAGCGTCCATGATCCGACCTCATATCCATAGTATAATAACATTATATCACGCTTCGTAATTTTATGCTATAGCAAATTCAAAAAAACAGCCCTCAAATTTGAGAGCTGTTTCAGGTTGCATACGCTTAGTCATCCAGAGAATCGATGACTTCCAGGCAGTGTTCCTCGTTCATGCGCAGGCAGAGCTCGATGAATTTGTCCAGAGGCACATCCTTGAGCTGTTTGTTGCCGCGGATATTGATTGCGACCGTGTTCTCGGCGGCTTCTTTATCACCAACGACGATCGTGTAAGGATCGCGCATGGTCTTGCAGGCCTTGATCTTTTCCTTCATGTTCTTGTCGGTATAATCGACTTCGAAGCGAATCCGGTTCTTACGCAGCAGCTGCGCGATCTTTTCAGCATACGCGTTATGCTCCGGACGGATCGGGACGATGCCGACCTGGACAGGGCTCATCCAGAAGGGGAAGGAACCCTTGAAGTTCTCGATCAAGATACCGATGAAGCGCTCGAAGGAACCGAAGATGGCGCGATGGATCATGACAGGCTGATGACGCTGTCCATCAGAACCGACATATTCGAGCTGGAAGTTCAGCGGCAGCTGGAAGTCAAGCTGGATGGTACCCATCTGCCACTCGCGTCCCAGAGCGTCTTTCATCATCAGGTCGATCTTGGGACCGTAGAACGCGCCGTCGCCTTCATTGATCTCATAACCGCCTTCGCCATACTTCTTGTCGAGAATGGCCTTCAGGCTGGCTTCCGCCTGGTTCCAGACTTCGATATCACCCATGAAATCATCCGGACGCGTAGACAGCTCGGCACGATAGGTCAGGCCGAACGTTCCATACAGTTCGTTCGTGATGTTCATGATATCTTCGATCTCGGCTTCGATCTGATCTTCCATCAACAGGATGTGGGCATCGTCCTGACGGAACATCTGCACGCGGAACAGGCCGTTCAGCTCGCCGGATTTCTCCTTGCGGTGGATGACGTCCGTCTGGCTGATGCGGAAGGGCAGGTCCTTGTAGCTGCGCTGACGGGAAGCATAGACCTTGATCGCGTTCGGGCAGTTCATAGGTTTGGCGGCGTAGATGCCGGAGGTATCCGGATCATCCAGCTGCACGAAACGGCGGTCATCATCCATTTCAGGAATAATGAACATGCCATCGATATAATGTGCCCAATGACCGGACGTCTCCCAAAGTTCCTTCTTCTGGATCTGCGGAGCGGCGATCTCGTTATAGCCATGGACTTCATGGACGTCACGCCAATAGGAAAGCAGGGCATTGAAGAGTTTGAAGCCGCGGGGCAGCCAGTAGGGCATACCAGGCGCCGTCTCGTCCATCATGAAGATATCGAGCTGCGGTCCCAGTTTCTTGTGGTCGCGCTCCATGGCTTCGCGCACGAAAGCCAGGTGTTCTTTCAGCTGCTGCTTGTCCGGGAAAGCATAGACATAGACGCGCTGCAGCTGGTCGCGATGCTCGTCGCCGCGCCAGTAAGAACCGGACACGGATTTGATCTGGAAAGCCGCGTTCATGAGTTCCTGAGAATTGTCGATGTGCGGACCGGCACAAAGGTCGACGAAATCATCGCCGGTCCAGTAGATGGAGATGACTTCATCCTCCGGCAGATCCTGGATCAGCTCGGTCTTGTATTTCTGGTCCCTAAAGAGTTCCAGCGCTTCCTCACGGGAGATCTCCTTACGCGTCCAGGCTTCGCGGCGTTTCAGGATCTCACGCATCTTGTCCTCGATGGTTTTGAAATCATCCGCACTGAGGGTACGCGGCAGCATGAAGTCGTAGTAGAAACCATCCGCGATCTGCGGACCGATGGCGTACTGTACATTGTCTTTGCCAAAGATCTCGATGATGGATTTGGCCAGGATATGCGCCAGGGAATGGCGGTATACCTGCAGATACTGTTCTTTTTCCATGGTATTGATCCTTTCTTTTAGTAACATAAGGAAAGCCCCTTACATTACTTTAAATAATGTAAGGGGCGCTTGTATGCGTGGTTCCACCCTTATTGCCCGCCATAGCGGACCGCTTGATTTGTGATGATAACGGGATCACCGGACCGGATTGGGGTCTCTTGGAGGTGGTCTTCGGCCAACGGGAACCGGGACTGTTGCAGCTGATCGAGCCCCTCTCTGGAGATTCCGGATGTTGACGTACTCGTCTCTTCGTCGAATTATAAATATTATACGCGTGGGACAGAAGGTTGTCAATAGAAAAAAGTACTGGGAAACCTGCAGCAGATATGCTATAATTCCGTTATATTCATGCAACAGGAGGAGTAGTATGGCTCTGTATGCGCTGGGGGATCTGCACCTATCATTCCAGGCCGATAAATCCATGGAAGCGTTCGGCGATCTATGGCATCATTATGTCCAGAAGATCGATAAGTACTGCGGACGGCTGACCGCTGACGATACGCTTGTCCTGACAGGGGATCATTCCTGGGGCAGGAACCTGGCACAGTGCGCGACGGATCTGAAATTCATCGAATCTTTCCCCGGCCGCAAGATCCTGCTGCGGGGCAACCATGATATGTTCTGGGATGCCAAAAAGACACAGCAGCTGAACGATCTGTTCAAGGATCGTTTGTATTTCCTTCAGAATAATTTCTTCAGTTACGGGCCATACGCCCTGGTCGGTACCAAAGGGTACTGCTATGAAGGGCTGGATACCTATGAACACTTTGAAAAGATCCGGGATCGGGAAGTGCAAAGGCTTCAGGCATCCTTCGATGCCGCCGTGGCATCTGGGTATGACCGGTTCATCATGTTCCTGCATTATCCGCCGACTTCCATAGGAGAGTTCAGTTCCCCGTTCACTGAGATGGCAGAATCCTACGGTGTGGAACATGTCGTTTACTCCCATTGCCACGGGCGGGAGCGTTTTGGGGACAGCTATATCGGAGAAGTAAACGGGATCGAGTACCATCTGGTATCAGGAGACTACTTGGGGTTCAAACCTGAAAGAATACTGAAATGAGACGACTATGTGCGGAAGATATTATGTAGATGATGAGACGGAGCGGGACATCGAGCGGCTGATGAAACTCATGGATACCGGTGCCGTCCTGGAGAGGTATGGGGATATCTATCCGGGGCAGAGGGCTTCTGTGATCACACATGAAGGTGTGACGAAGATGTCCTGGGGATTTAC
>JAILDJ010000075.1 GCA_024689505.1 Clostridiales bacterium | reverse complement strand
GTGTATCATGACGTCAATCTGGCGCTGGCAATGGCGGATACATTGGTGGTTTTGAAGGACGGACGGATCATCGCGTGCGGATCCTGTGAGGAGATCCGGGCGAAAGGTGCGCTGGACGCGGCGTACGACATGGATATCGCGGCCTATATGAAAAAACAATACGAACGATGGAAATAAGCTTGGACAAATGCAGTCACATAAGATATGATGGAAGCAATACAACCTTCAGAAAGGGGTACAAGGTTTATGAAATACTATGTGGATCAGAATGCAGTGACCTTTGGCAACGGTTTGCAGGAAGCACCGTTCAGGACCATTTCAGAAGCGGCGGCCATCGCCCGTCCGGGAGATGAAGTCATCGTTATGCCGGGTATCTACCGGGAATGGGTGGATCCGGCCTTTGCAGGTACGGAAGAAGCCCGCATCGTGTACCGGTCTGCGGAACCGCTGGGCGCGGTGATCACCGGGGCGGAACCGTTGACCGGATGGGAACTGTATGAAGGAACGACGTGGAAAGCCTGCGTCCCGAACAGCTTGTTTGCGGGGGACCGTAATCCCTATACGACACTTGTTTCCGGAGACTGGTTCATCGCCTTCTTCATCGCGCATCTGGGTGACATATATCTCAACCATAAGTCCATGTATGAGGTGACGGAACTGGCGGACGTTCTGGATCCTAAACCTTCCGATTCCTCCTGGGATCGTGACTTCTCCATCTATACCTGGTATACCAAACAGGACGAAGCGGCTGATGCTACCGTGCTCTATGCCAACTTCCAGGGGCTGGATCCTAATAAAGAAGAAGTTGAACTGAGCGTGCGCAAACACTGCTTCTACCCGAGCCAAGAGGGCATCGGCTTTATTACCTTGTCCGGGTTCACTGTCCGAGAAGCGGCCACTCAGTGGGCACCGCCGACCGCATATCAGGAAGGCATGATCGGTCCGCACTGGTCCAAAGGCTGGATCATCGAGGACTGCGAAGTATATGAATCCAAGTGCTCCGGCATCTCTCTGGGCAAATATCTGCAGCCCAACAATGATAATAAATGGCTGCACAAAAAGTATAAAGATGGAACGCAGACCGAGCGTGACTGCATCTGCCAGGCCCAGTATGAAGGCTGGACGAAAGAACGCATCGGTTCCCATATCGTGCGCCGCTGCGAGATCCATGACTGCGGACAGACCGGTATCGTAGGCCATCTGGGCGGCGTGTTCTCGATCATCGAAGACAACCACATCCATCATATCAACAACAAACAGAATCTGGCCGGCGCCGAGATCGGCGGGATCAAGATGCACGCCGCGATCGACGTGATCTACCGCCGCAACCATATCCATCATTGCACCCGAGGTCTGTGGCTGGACTGGCAGGCGCAGGGCACCCGTGTCACGCAGAACCTGTTCCACGACAACTGCCTGCCGTATGACTATCTGCTGAACAGTCCTGCGGCCTTGCGGGCCATGGGCGAAGACATCTTCGTAGAAGTATCTCACGGTCCCACATTGATCGACAACAATATCCTTCTGTCGACGCGTTCCGTGAAAATGGCAACGCAGGGCATCGCGTTGGTGCACAACCTGATCGCGGGTTCTTTGGCCGCTGTCGGCCGCGGCACCAACAATGGCGCCAAGACCCTGTCTTCTCCGCGGTACACGCCATATCATGTACAGCATCGTACGGAGGTCGCAGGTTTCATGACCTTCCTGCACGGTGATGACCGTTTCTACAATAACGTATTTGTACAGAAGCCCGTGCATCCGAACCTTTTGGCTGCGGAAGAAGCTATGAAGAGCATGAACATGGAGTGGGACGACGGCAACGTCCATGTAGGCACCTATCCGTTCGAAGAATATCCGACGTTTGAGGAATGGGATGCCATGTTCGAGGGATACTGCGGCATGGGCTCTGAACCGAGCGATCGCTACTATTCCAAACTCCCGGTCTGGGCGGAAGGCAATGTCTATCTGAACGGCGCCAAAGGCATCTCCAAGGAGAAGAACGCAGTAGTCGACGATCAGGAACGCGAGATCCGGATGGAAGTCGGCGCAGATGGATCCTTCAGCACCAATCTGGCAGAGGTCCTGAAAGACCTGCCCGCAGTGCAGACCCGCGTCATCGATACCGAGATCCTGGGCATGGCTTTTGAGCCGGAAGAGTATTATGAGAATCCGGATGGTACTCCGATCACCTTCGACGAGGATTATTATGGAGCAAAACGTGGTGCTGCTCCGGCACCGGGACCTTTTGCAGTCTGAGAAAGGGACAAGCAGTATGAAGTTTCAAGATTTTGTATATACACGGCCCGACGTGGAAGCGGTGCTGGTGGAGCTGAAGAAGATCATCGACACCATGGAGCAGGCGGATTCCGCTGCAGCCCAGATCGCGGCGTTCCATGCGAGCGAGGAGCTGATGCGGGAATTCAACAGCCAGCGCGCCATCGCGAGCATCCGCAACGATGTGGACACGCGGGACGAATTCTATGCCGCCGAGCAGGCGTTCTTCGATGAAAACATGCCCCGCGTGCAGAATGAAATGGCGCACCTGGCCCGTGCCATGTCAGAGTCCCGGTTCCGTGAGGAGCTGACCGAGACCTTGGGCGAATTCACCATGGAGAAGATCGATTATCAGGTGAAGGGCATGTCCGCGGAGATCATCCCGCTCAAGCAGGAGGAGAACCGTCTGGCGACCCGTTATTTCAAACTGTACTCATCTGCACAGATCCCCTTCGATGGCAAGACCCTGACGGTGGAGCAGATGCCGCCCTATAAGGCATCGGCGGACCGTAGCGTGCGCCGCGCGGCCTATGCAGCAGAAGGTGCCTTCTTCGACAGCATCGGGGAAGAACTGGATCAGATCTATGACCGATTGGTCCACAACCGCAACGAACAGGCACGGATCCTGGGGTATAAGGACTATACCGAGCTTGCGGTCATCCGGATGCGCCGGTATGGATATGGCCCGAAAGAAGTCAAAGCTTTCCGCGACCAGGTGCAGAAGGACCTGGTCCCACTGGTGACGGAGATCAAAAAGCTGCAGGCAAAACGCATCGGCATCACGGATTGGAAGGCCTACGATACTCTGACGATGTTCTTGGATGGCAATCCGACGCCGAAGGGCACCCCGCAGGAGCTGATCGCCGCGGCGCAGGAAATGTATCATCGCCTGTCCCCGGAGACCGCGGAATTCTTTGATTTCATGGTCGATAACGGGCTTCTGGAGGTCGAGTCCAAACCGGGCAAGGCGCCTGGCGGGTACTGTTCATCGATCGAGAAATACAAA
>JAILDJ010000029.1 GCA_024689505.1 Clostridiales bacterium | reverse complement strand
GGCATCCGTACGGCGCATATCCTGCAGGATACCTTCCGGGCCAAGAATATCCAGGCCTGGGTGGATTTCTGGGGCTACGACGTCAACCACGACTGGGATTGGTGGCGCGTGCAGATGCGCTATTTCCTGCCGTTGGTGCTGGAACATTATAAAAGATTGGAAGACTGATATGAACTTCGTTTTTATTTCACCGCAGTTTCCTCATACTTACTGGAATTTCTGCGATCGTCTGCGCCGCAATGGCGTCAACGTCCTGGGCATCGGCGATACGCCCTATGATGCACTGGACTGGCAGGTGCGCAGCAGTCTGACGGAATACTATTACGTCGATAATATGGAGGACTATGACAAGGTCTTCCGGGCTGTGGCACTGTTCTCCTTTAAATATGGTAAGATCGACTGGATCGAATCCAACAATGAATATTGGCTGGAACAGGATGCCCGCCTGCGTACCGACTTCAACATCAACACCGGCGCCAAGCTGGAAGAGGTGGAGCGCTACAAGAGCAAGGCGGAGATGAAGAAGTACTACAAAAAGGCCGGTGTGCCGACAGCCCGTCAGGCCAAAGTCACGACGCGCCGTCCTTTGGACAAATTTATCCAAATGGTCGGATTCCCGGTCATCGTCAAGCCGGAGATCGGTGTGGGAGCGGCGGAGACCTGGAAACTCAATAACGCTGCGGACGTAGATCGTTTCTTCGAGGTCAAGCCCAATGTTCCTTACGTTTGCGAGGAGTTCGTGACCGGTGATATCCGCTCCTATGACGCCATCATCGGTCCGGATGGAGAGCCGCTCTTTGAATCGCAGACCTGCTGGCCGCCTTCCATCATGGACATCGTGGTGGACCAGCTGGATCTGGCGTATTATGTTTCCGCGGACATGCCGGAAGCGCTGCGCAGGATGGGCCGCGCCACGGTCAAAGCCTTCGGCGTCAAGAGCCGGTTCGTGCATCTGGAGTTCTTCTGCCTGACCCAGGCCAAAGAAGGCTTGGGCGAAGTCGGAGACTTTGTCGGTCTGGAAGTCAATATGCGTCCGGCCGGCGGTTATACTCCGGATATGATGGATTTCGCCCATTCACTGGACGTCTATCAGATCTGGGCGGATATGGTGACCACCGGCACCCGCATCTGGCCGGAACCTGAGCAGGAGTATTTCTGTGCCTATGCCGGCCGCCGCGATCAGTTCACCTATGTGCACACGGATGAGGAAGTGTACGAGAAATACGGCAGCCGCATCGTCATGGCGGAGCGTCTGCCCGACATGATGGTGCCCCAGATGGGCAACCGCATGTTCACTGTCAAACTGGACAGTGCAAAGGATACCGAAGATTTCATCGCATTTGTAGAAGAGAGGGCATAAATGAAGCGTTCAGACCCTGTATACATCGTCGGACACCGCAATCCGGACACGGACTCCATCTGCTCGGCGATCGCCTACGCGGACATCAAGAACCGCTCGGAAGAGGGCACGTTCAAGGCCATGCGGGCCGGCCAGATCAATGAGGAGACCGAGTTCGTCCTGCACCATTTCGGTGTGGATACGCCGGATTACCTGCCAGATGCGGCGATCCAGGTCAAAGAGATCGATTTCCACAGGCTGCCCGGTGTGCGCGGCAGCATTTCCGTAAAAGAAGCATGGAAAACCATGACCGAGCAGAACGTGGTCACGCTGCCGATCACGTCGCCGCGCGGTAAACTGGAAGGCTTGATCACGGTCAATGACATTGCACAGTCCTACATGCAGGTCGACGATAAAAAGGTTTTGTCAGGTGCGAATACGCCGTACAAGAGTATCGCTGAGACGTTGGATGGTTCGATCCTGGTGGGCGACCCGGAGGGCGTTTTCGACGAGGGACACGTCGTGGTCGGTGCGTTCCAACCGGACGTCATGGGTTCATTCATCCATGAGAAGGACCTGGTCATTCTTGGCAACCGCGCCGAGGATCAGCTATGCTGCCTGGATCTCGGCGTCAGCTGCATGGTCGTCGGTCTGGGTGCCGCAGTCAGCCCTTCCATCCAGAAACTGGCGGCGGCTTCGGGCTGCGTCATCATCTCCAGTCCCCACGGCACTTACACCATCGCCCGTCTGATCAACCAATCGATACCGATCCGCCATCTGATGGTCAAGGAGCCGGCCGCGTTCCACATGGACGATAAGGTCGATGACATCGAAGAAATCATGAAGAACAACCGATTCCGTGATTATCCGGTCCTGGACCGCAGAAATCGGTATGTGGGCACGATCTCCCGCCGCAACCTGATCGGCCGGAAGGGCAAACGCCTGATCCTGGTGGATCATAACGAAAAATCACAGGCGGTACTGAACATCGAGGAGGCGGAGATCCTGGAGATCATCGATCATCATCGTCTGGGCTCTTTGGAGACCATGGCGCCGATCCTGTTCCGCAACCAGCCCGTCGGCTGCACGGCTACGATCATGTATCAGATCTATCAGGAGCGGGAACTGGACATTCCTGTGCAGATCGCGGGGCTGTTGTGTTCAGCGATCCTTTCGGATACGCTGATGTTCCGCTCGCCCACCTGCACGCCGATGGACAAGACGGCGGCAAAAGCGCTGGCGAAGATCGCCGGGATCGACAGTATCGAGAAGTACGCAGCGGAAATGTTCCGCGCCGGCAGCAACCTGGAAGAGAAGACCGCGGAAGAGATCTTCTATCAGGATTTCAAGAAGTTCATCCTGGAAGGCACGACCTTCGGTGTCGGCCAGATCAGTTCCATGGACGCGGAGGAGCTCAAAGCGATCCGTACCAAGCTGGAGCCGCATCTGGAGAACGAGTGCGGCAAGCACGATATCCAGATGGTCTTCTTCATGCTGACCAACATCATCGATAAATCGACAGAGATCATGTGTTACGGCCGCGGGGCCGCGGAACTGGTACATGAAGCGTTCCCGGATGCGGAAGGCTTCGTGCTGGATGGTGTCATCTCCCGTAAGAAGCAGCTGATCCCGGCCTTTATGACCGCGCTGCAGCAGAGATAAGAAGTATGGTTTTCTGGAGGATCCTGATCGGGTCCATGGTCGTTCTGATGGGCCTTGGACTCCTATATCTGTGGACTCGTTTTCATAAGTTCCGGTGCATGCAGCGCTATGGGGTGCAGCACCGGTTCTTGTCATGGTTTTTGTGCCTGGTGCCCCTGGCGGCCATCGCCCTGCTGTACCTGATCAACATCTTTACTGTGGTCATCGTGGTACTGCATCTGGTCCTGTTCTGGGTGCTGTGCGATCTTTTGGGGTGGATCATCAACCGGCTGCGGAAAAAGAAGATCTATCCAACACGGGGCAGGAAGAAAAAAGTGCGCCTGACGCCGTACTATGCCGGGATCATGGCGCTGCTGCTGTGCGGTGTCTATCTGGGGATCGGCTGGTACAATGCCCATCATGTGCGTAAGACAGAGTATACGTTCTCAACGGAGAAGGATCTGGGCGGCCCGCTGAAGGTCGCTGCCATCGCAGATGCGCATCTGGGCATCACGTTGGATGGTGCCTCTTTTGGAAGCCTCCTGGAGGAGATCCAGCAGCAGAAGCCGGACCTGCTTGTGGTCGTGGGGGACTTTGTGGATGATGATTCTCTGAAGACCGATATGCTGGAGGCGACGGCGGCCCTTGGCCGGTTCGAGGCCCCATACGGTGTGTACTTTGTCTTCGGCAATCATGACAATGGGTATTATCGATACCGGGATTTTGACTCGCAGGACCTGCGCGGCGCGTTGGTCGCGCATGGCGTCCGGATCCTGGAGGATGAAGCGGTGCTTGTGGACGATCGTTTTTATGTGATCGGCCGGCAGGACCGCACAGTGCCCGGCCGCGCGCAGGCATCTGCACTTACGCAACAGCTGGACCGGAGCAAGTACATGCTCCTGCTGGATCATCAACCCAATGATTATGCGGGCGAAGCGGGATCCGGAGCAGACCTGGTCGTTTCAGGCCATACCCATGGCGGGCATATCCTGCCGGTGGGTCAGATCGGCATGTGGATGGGTGCCAATGACCGATCCTACGGTACGGAACAGAGGGGCGATACGACCTTCCTGGTCACGTCCGGTGTTTCAGGCTGGGCCATTCCCTTCAAGACCGGCACGTTTTCCGAATACGTGATCATCGATATTGAAACGAAATAAAACAAATCCTCATATACCTTGCGGTGTATGAGGATTTTTGATGTCTTGTAGTACCAGATCAGATAGTGATATCGGGGTCTTTCTTGATCATTTCCATGCACATGCGGCCGTTATGATACGGGCATTTCCAAGGCTCAACAATGGGAAGTTCATAGGGCGTACCATCCACGTACAGGTCGTGATACCATTCGCCGGAACGTGGATCGACCAGATGCGCCTCGATAAAGCGGTAGATGTCGGCGGCGGCATCACGGAATCTAACATCCTCGGGATCCTTCAGCCAGCGATTGACCATGCCGAGCACGGCCTCCGCTTGGACCCACCAGACCCGCTTCTCATCCACCTTGCCGCGGTCGCATTCGTTCGCCAGCGAGTGATCCCTGTAAGCGGCAGCATACACGCTGTCCGCCAGGATCTTGTCGATCTCATGGATCTTTGCGGAAAGAGCGTCATCCTCTAACAGGTCGACAGCCCAGTCCACCAACCAGCTGCTTTCGATATCATGGCCGTAGCTATACAGATCGATGATCGAGTGATAATCAGCGTCAAAAAAGACCAGATTGCGCTTGAGTTCCGGGCTGTAGATCTTATTTGCGTAGATATCCAGGCAGCGGCGTATCGCTGCGTCGACCTTTTCTTCGTGGCAGGCCTGATACAGACCGGCATAGCCTTCCAGTACGTGGAGCAGAGTGTTCATGGTCTTATCTGCCATGACACCGTTTTCGGAAAGCTTTTCATTGGACTCCGGATCCCATGCGACGGTGAAAGCCTCCAGGTAGCCTACAGCGTCGGTGCAGTGTTCTTCGATCAGATCAAAGATGCCGAGGGCCAGTTCCAGGGCCTCTTCATTGCCGGTCAGACGATAGTAGGCGCCCAGGGCATAGAGGGCGAAAGCCTGATTGTATGTATGTTTGGTGGTATCCTTAGGGTTTCCGTCATAGGTCAGCGACCAGTAAACACCGCCGTTTTCCTGATCCACACAATGCTCGGAAAGGAAGCGGTAGGCGTGGTCTGCCGCCGCTTTCGCCTCAGCGTCTCCCAGCAGAAGCGCGGCTTCTGAAAAGAACCATAAAATGCGGCTGTTCAGGATGCAGCCTTTTTCATAAGTACGATCTACGGCCAGATCATAACCCACGTAGCCATAGAATCCGCCATAGGTCTCATCTTTCAACGCCAGCCAGAAAGGCAGGATTTTTTCGGTCAGCTGCTTACGGCAGGCTTCAGAAATCAGGGGCATATCGAAAACCTCCTTGTTTATTTTGTTTTATAGTATCATAGACAGTCCCTTGAATGCAAACGGGAAAAAGAGTATAATATGGAAAAACCCAAGGGGAGGAACAAAACGATTATGAGTCTTGACAAACGGCTTAGTAAACACGCAAGGAAAGGCCGCCTGCCGCTGATCATTCTGTTCGCGGCACTGGCCGCCATATTCGGACTGGCTGCGTTTGCATCGTATAATGATGCACATGCAAAACTCCATGGCCTGATGGAGTACAACGGTTCTCAGATCCGCACAGGCACATGGTATGAGGCGAATCTGCACTATATTGTCGGCGGTTATGCCGAGGATAAAAAAGGTCTCTATTATATCGCGCCTCTGGAGCAGGATGGTACCTATCTGGGGATCTATGTTCCGAAGAGCATGCAGAGCACGGCCGACAAGATCATGGATGAGACGATGGACTATCTGAACGGCGGAAGCGAACCTACGACCTATCTGAAGGGCCGCGGCAAGCTGACCAATATGGCGCCGAAGGAGAAGGAGTATTTCATCGACTGGTTTGAAGTATCCGGTGTCAGCAGCCTGGAAGTCGGTTCCATGGCCGTCTATTATAAACTGGACATGGTCGAGGGCAAATCCGCCGGTACCGATGCGATCATCTTTGGCCTTGTCGCGGCTGCGTCGCTTGCCATCGCGGCGATCATCCTGATCCGTTTCATCGGAAAGAAGTACCGCAAAAAGGTGGATCAGACCATCCAGGAACGCGGCCTGAATCCGGACTTTATCGAGGAGGACTTGAACGGCGGGCTTAAGACCCGTGTGGCGGATTTCGGCAAACATTATGCGATCCTGTATAATTCTCCGCAGCAGTTGGTCGACTATCAGGATCTGGTCTGGGTGTACAAGCAGAAAAATACCACGACACATAAGTTGTATGGGGTCATTCCTGTAGGTAAGACGGTGGCGCATGCTGTCGTCCTGACGACGCGGGACAAAAAGCAGATGAGCACCACTGTCAAGAAAGAAGCAGAAGCGGATGAAGTCCTGCAGTATCTCATCGCACAGGTACCGTATGCACTGTATGGATATACAGAAGAACTGGCCGGTGTTTACAAGCAGAATTTCGAGACGATGATCGCCGCGGTCGATCAGCGTAAAGCTTCAAACGTATAAACTGGACTTATGGCACAGCTGATCAGAAAAGCGTTCTGTTTTTATGGGCAGGTACAGGGCGTAGGATTTCGTTATACGGCCCGCCACCTGGCCGACCGCTATGGTCTGACCGGCTGGGTGCGCAATGAATATGATGGATCCGTGTCCATGGAACTGCAGGGCACGCCTCTGGACATCTCTTCCATGCTGCATCAGCTGGAGGATGGCCATTTCATCCGCATTGATCATATCGAAAGCAAAAACGTACCCCTGGTCGAGGGAGAAAGAAGATTTCGGGTGGACCCGTACTGATATGGCAAAGAAACAAGAGAACAAAACAAATGCGATGCGCATCCTGGAGCGGATGGGCATCGCTTATGAAAGCATGGATTATGAGAGCGATGGGTTCACGGATGGACTGGAGATCGCCGATAAGCTGGGGCTTGCCTATGAGGAAGTCTTCAAGACGTTGGTGACGGTGGGTTCTGACGGTGAGCACTATGTCTTCGTGATCCCGGTGGCGGAGGAACTGGATTTCAAAAAATGTGCCCGCGCGGTCGGTGTCAAATCGGTCCAGATGATCCACGTCAAAGAACTGTTCGATCTGACCGGCTATGTGCGCGGCGGATGCACCTCCGTGGGTATGAAGAAGCAGTTCGTGACCCGGATCGACGAAACAGCCCAACTGTTCGACAAGATCTACGTCAGTGCCGGACGTATCGGCACGCAGATCCACCTGGATCCGGAGGACCTGTGCAAAGCAGCGCAGGCGGAATATGCGGAGCTGACCAAGGACTGATCCGCAGCCGGAATGTAAAATAAAGCCGTGAAGCATGGTAAGTGCTCCACGGCTTTTGTTGTTATGATAGGTTTACAGCAGACTGTCGAAGTCGATCTCGGCCGGCGCTTCCAGGTCATAATGGCTCAGGACGTCAGCGATGATATCCACCGCTTCATCGATCTGAGCTTCGGTGTGGGTCGCCATCAGGCTGACGCGCAGCAGGCATTCACCCGGAGCCACTGCCGGCGGCAGAGTCGCATTGACGTAGACACCGTTTTCATACAGTTCCTTCTGAATCTGCAGGGTACGGATCGGATCATAGGTGAAGATCGGGATGATCGGGGTCTCGGACAGGCGGATGCGGATGCCTTTCTCCAGCAGCTTTGAGCGCATGTATGCCGAGATCTCCTGCAGACGGTCCACGATCTCCGGATGCTCTTTCATGGTATGCAGGGCTTCGGTGGCCACGGCGATGCATGCCGGCGGAATGGAAGCGGAGAACATGTAGGGGCGGGAGGAGACGCGGACGTAGTCACAGACCGCGGCACTGGCCGCCATGTAGCCGCCCAGACTGGCCAGAGATTTGGAGAAAGTACCCATGTAGACGTCGACCTGGTCCTCCAGACCATAGTAGCTGGCCGTACCGCGGCCTCCTTCGCCGATGACGCCCAGACCGTGGGCATCGTCGACCATGACGCGAGCACCATATCGTTTCGCCAGCCGGCAGATCTCGGGGAGATTTGCGATGTCGCCGCCCATGGAGAAGACACCGTCGGTAACGATCAAGGCGCCGGCCGTTTCGGGTACCTTCTGCAGCTGCTTCTCCAGACCTTCCATATCATTGTGGTTATAGCGCAGCATTTTGCCATAGCTCAGCTTGCAGCCATCGTAGATCGAAGCATGGTTTTCTTTATCACAGATCACATAATCCCCACGGCCGACCAAAGCGCTGATGATACCCAGGTTGGACTGGAAGCCGGTGGAAAAAGTGACCACGTCTTCCTTATGCAGGAATTCAGCCATCTCTTTTTCAAACTGCTGATGCAGGATCAAGGTGCCGTTCAGCAGGCGGGAGCCGGAGCAACCAGTGCCGTAAGCATCCAGCGTTTCCTTGGCCTTTTCGATGATCTGCGGCCGGGTCGTCAGTCCCAGATAGTTGTTGGAACCCAGCATGATCCGGCGCTTGCCTTCCATGATAACCTCCGTATCCTGACGGGATTGGAGTTCGCGGAAATAGGGGAACAGGTCCATTTCACGCAAGGAATTCGCCAGTTTGAAGTTATAGCATTTGCTGAAAATATCCATTTTGATCTCCTTTGCTAAAGACTCACTTGCATCATTATACAGTAGTAACGCATAAAAGTCCATACATATTTATTTGCAAAGTGATGGTATGCAAAACTGACACCTTGTGCTATAATAAATACAATAATCTCAAGGAGGATGAGCCATGAAAGTTACCGAGGCTAAATTTGTACAGGATTTTATCGATCTGGCAGATGAAGGATACCGCATGGGCTGGCATGAGCGCAACGGCGGCAATCTGTCCTATCGTATGAAAGATCATGAAGTAGAAAGCGTGCGCAGCCGCTTCCGTTTTTATGGCGAATGGCATCCCATCGGCACCAGCGTGCCCGGGTTGGCCGGTGAATACTTTCTTGTGACCGGTACCGGCCAGTACTTCCGTAACATCCGCAAGGACCCTGAATCCGCCATCGGCATCATCGAGATCGACGAGACGGGCGAGAATTATAAGATCCGCTGGGGCTTCATCGAGAATGGGTTCCCGACGTCTGAACTTCCGACCCATCTGATGAACCATGAAGTCAAGAAGCGGGTCAGCGGCGGCAAACACCGCATCATCTATCACGCGCATACCACCAACGTCATCGCATTGTCCTTCGTTCTGCCTTTGAAGGACGAGATCTTTACCCGTGAACTGTGGGAGATGGCGACGGAGTGTCCTGTCGTATTCCCGGAAGGCGTCGGTGTGGTCGACTGGATGGTCCCCGGCGGCCGTGCCATCGGTGTGGAGACCAGCAAACTGATGGAACAGTACAATGCGGTCATCTGGGCGATGCATGGTATCTTCTGCTCCGGTGAGACATTCGATCTGACCTTCGGTCTGATGCATACCATCGAGAAGGCGGCGGAGATCCTGGTCAAGGTCATGTCCATGAGCCATCATAAGACGCAGACCATCACCCCGCAGAATTTCCGCGATCTGGCAGAGGGCTTCCACATTACCTTGGACGAACGTTTCTTGTTCGAGAAGCCGGACAAGTCGATCCCCGGAACGAAAGAGTGAACATTTCAAACGTCGAAAATAAAAAATTTCAAAAACTGTGTAACCTTTGTGTGACCGGGAATGTATTATAGGTAAAAGGAACACAAGGGGAGGAAACAAGAATGTTGAAGAAGATCGTACGTGTGTGCATGTTGGTGCTGATGGTGGCGGCCCTTTCCGGCTGCGCGAAAAAGGCTGAGCCCAAACTGCCGCAGGCAGAAAGTACACAGGAGAACAACATTCTGGACAGTTTTATCATCGAAGAGCGCCAGGACGGCGGAGAAGAGAGCAAGGAACGCATCACGCTTACGCTGGATGACCTGAAGAAAAAGCCGCATCAGGAAGAGTCTTCAGAAGAAGAAGCCGAGGAAGAGCCGCAGCAGGAAGAGACGGAAGAAGAATCCGGATCCGACGAGGGCGGTTCCCACGAGTACTATCGCGGCCAGGTGGCCGGTGACTCGGATCTGGGTGATCCGATCGAGTTCGATGTGGAGATGACTCCGGTCTTCGATGGATCCGATAACGCAGAATAAACAAGGAGTTTTATAGACCTTGAGCTGGTATAACGAAGTAACATTTTATCACATCTATCCACTGGGCGCCTGCGCGGCGCCCTTGTATCATGAAGGCGACAAAACGGCTGGCGCACGGATCCTGAGCCTGCTGGACTGGATCCCGCACCTAAAGGAATTAGGCATCGGGGCCATATACCTGGGACCGGTCTTTGAGTCCATGCGGCATGGTTATGACACCATAGATTATACGGTGCCGGACCGCCGTCTGGGCACCAAAGAGGACCTGAAGCGGGTCATCGACGCACTGCACGAGGCGGGGATCTACGTGGTGCTGGACGGTGTGTTCAACCACGTCGGCCGTGGCTGCCGCCTGTATCAGGACGTGCTTGAGCAGCGGGATGCTTCTCCCTATCGCTGGTGGTTTTCGAATCTGCGCTTCGACTGGGGCAACCCGCTGGGCGATCCCTGCGTGTATAACACCTGGGGCGGGGACTGGAACCTGGTGAAACTGGAACTGTCGCATCCGGACGTGCGGCGGTATCTTTTGGATATCGTCGGTGGATGGATGGACGATTATGGGATCGATGGACTGCGCCTGGATACGGCCGATGTCCTGCATCCGGATTTCATCCGGGAGCTGAACTCGTACACCAAAAGCCGCCGGGCTGACTTCTGGCTGATGGGCGAGTTCATGAACTGCGCGAACTGCCAGATGATCGGACCGGGCTTGTTGGATTCCATCACGAATTATGAGTGCTGGAAGGGTCTGTATTCTTCCATCAACACCCGCAATCTCTTCGAGATCTCGTATGGGATCAACCGGCAGACGAATCCGGAATGGGGTATGTACAAAGGAAAGTTCTTATATAATTTCCTGGACAACCATGACCAGACCCGCATCGCGGATCAGGTGGACGACAAGAGAGCGCTGCGCGTGCTCTATACGGTACTGCTGACGATGCCGGGCATCCCTTCGATCTACTATGGCAGTGAGTGGGGCATGACCGGACGCAAGGGGCATGGAGCGGAAGCGGATCTTCCGCTGCGTAAGCCGCTGCGCTTCGAGGACATGCAGCAGGGAGATCAGGAGCTGATGCGGCACATCGCCGCGCTGACCCGTCTCCGGGTGCAGTCGCCTGCACTGCAGTATGGTGGATACAAAAACGTACTGGAGCGCAACATGCAGTGGGCGTTCGCCCGTGAACTGAATGGCGAGGTGAAGATCACTGCGGTCAATATCGATGAGCAGCCCTTCGACTTTCATCTGCAGTATCAGGGTAGGAACTATGATTTCACCCTGCAGCCGTGGGAAAGTATCGTATTATAATTGTGCAATCAGCACAAAACCAAGAGGCCAATTTTGGCCTCTTTTTCGTTATTATGTCCTTGAAAACTGGATTCATTCTGATTTATAATCGAATCAATGAAATCGTTATCATAAAGAAGTGGAGGAGCTGCACGATGAGCGATCTTGTTTTCAATGCGCGTTTCCGCGCGTGTCAGGATGAGCTGCGCTGGCTGTACATGGAACTGTACAACGATGCACACGCCTACGATTATTTCGTGTCCATGCTGAAGCGCATGTACGAGGAACGCAGTCAGGACCTGAAAGATATCGACGCTGCCAGAGAAGTGTTCCCGGAGTGGTACAAGGACAGAAGCACGTTGGGCATGCTGATGTACACCCAGTGCTTCGGTGGCTCACTTGCCGGCGTACATGCCCATCTGGACTATCTGGAAAAGAGCGGAATCAACTATGTGCATCTTATGCCGCTGCTGGAGAGCCCGGCCGGCCGCAGTGACGGCGGTTACGCAGTGGCGGATTTCCGCAAGGTCCAGCCGGAACTGGGTACGATGGAGGATCTGGCGTCTTTGGCAGAGGACTGCCATAAGCGCAATATGTCGGTCTGCCTGGATTTCGTCATGAACCATACATCTGAAGACCATGAGTGGGCGAAGCGTGCCCGCGCCGGTGAGAAGGAGTATCAGGATCGGTATTTCTTCTATGACGACTGGGAGATCCCGTATATCTACGAGCGTACCGTCCCGCAGGTCTTCCCGCAGACGGCGCCAGGCAACTTTACCTGGTGTGAAGAGGCCGGCAAGGTCGTCATGACCACGTTCTATCCCTATCAGTGGGATCTGAACTATGCCAACCCGACCGTGTTCAACGATATGACGGAGAACATGCTTTACCTCTGCAACCAGGGCATCGATATCATCCGTCTGGATGCGACGCCGTATATCTGGAAAGAACTGGGTACCAACTGCCGCAACCTGCCGCAGGTCCACACCCTTGTGCGTATGATGCACCTGGCCTGTGACATCGTATGCCCCGGCACGCTGCTGCTGGGCGAAGTCGTCATGGAGCCGTCCAAGGTCGTACCGTATTTCGGCACGGTCCAGAAGCCGGAATGCCAGATGCTCTATAACGTGACGACTATGGCCAGCACCTGGCACACAGTGGCCACAAAGGATGTACGTGCGCTGCGCCATCAGCTGGATACGGTATTCGCACTGCCCAAACAGTACACCTTCCTGAACTATCTGCGCTGCCACGATGATATCGGCTGGGGCCTGGATTACCCCTATCTGGCGCAGTTCGGTATGGATGAGGTCCTGCATAAGAAGTTCTTGAATGATTATCTGCGCGGCCTGTTCCCAGGAAGCATGGCCAGAGGTGAATTGTACAACGATGATCCGCGTCTGGGCGATGCCCGCATGTGCGGCACCACGGCTTCCCTGTGCGGTGTCGAGGGAGCGCTGGAAATGAATGATCCGGCCGCCTTGGATTCCGCGATCCGCCTGGTCATCACACTGCATGCCTTCCTGCTGTCTCAGAGCGGTATTCCGGTCCTGTATTCCGGTGATGAGATCGGTCAGCTGAACGACAACAGCTACCATGATGATCCGCTGAAGTGCGAGGACAGCCGGTATCTGCACCGCGGAAACTTCTCTTGGGAAGATGCAGCAAAAGCGGACGATCCGGAAACTGTGCAGGGCCGCATCTATCAGGCACTGAAAAAACTGGAGAAGATCCGCGCGGATCTGCCGGTCTTCGATGCGGATGCCGATGTTTGGACCATTGAACCGTACAATGATCACATCCTGGCCATCGGCCGTTACTACGAGCGGCAGCAGTTGATCGCCCTGTTCAACTTTGCCGATGATGAACAGATCGCATGGATCAATGAGCAGGATCCTTATCGTGATCTGTGGACCAATGAACCGTGTAAAGCACAAGGGGTCAGACTGGCGGGCCATGACTTCCGCTGGCTGCTGACCAGTTTCGAGGAAATGAGGAAATGACACTGAAAGAGATCGCCCGGCTGGCTGGTGTTTCGCCGGCCGCTGTGAGCCGTTACCTCAACGGTGGCTCTCTGAGCGCAGAGAAGCGGGAAGCGATCGGCCGGGTCATTGAACAAACTGATTTTACGCCGAACCGGCTGGCCCATGATCTGAGGACTGGCCGGGTACGGCAGGTGGGCATCATCGTGCCCAAGATCCACTCAACGTCCGTCAGCGAAGTGCTGGACGGGATCGAGAGCATACTTTCGCAGCATGGGTACATGACTGTGCTCGGGTCCATGAACGAGGATCCGGAGCAGGAAGTCCGCTATGTATCTCTGATGCAGTCCTACCGGCTGGCCGGGATCATCATCATGGCGCAGACGGTGTCGGAAGAAAGAGAAAAGATCTATAGAAAAATGGATATTCCGGTGGTCATCACCGGGCAGAAGTATCCGGGTCTGAACTGTATCTACCATGATGATTATCATGCGATGCAGGCGCTGATGGAGCGCCTTCTGCAGTCCGGAAGCCGCCGGATCGCCTATATCGGCGTGGATGAGTCGGATCCTGCCGTCGGCATCGAGCGGTGCAAAGCAGTGGAAGATACGTTCCGGCAGATGGCGAAGGACCCCGACAGTGTGCTGATGTCGAGAACAGCCCCTTTCTCAGTGGAAGGCGGGTATGAGGCGATGCAGCAGCTTCTCGAACAGGCGGACCAGTATTTCGATGGATTATTGTGTGCGACGGATTCCATCGCGCAGGGGGCCATGATCGCTTTGAAGGAAGCGGGGTACAAGATCCCCGAGCACATCAGGGTCGCGGCCATCGGTAATGATGAATCCAACCGCATCAGTGAACCGCAGCTGACCACAGCGCGTCTGTTCCAGCACGAATGCGGAGAAGAAGCGGCCACGATGCTGCTGAAATTGATGCAAAGCGAGGAACGTCCGATGCCGCGGCAGATGATGCTGGGTTATACGATCATCCCGCGCGGCACACTTACATAAGGAGGAAGAGCTTATGGGTGAAATGAAACTGATCTTTCTGGATATCGATGGGACCCTGACGCCGGCTGGCAGCAACGTCCCGCCTGAAAGTGCACTGAAAGCCATCCGCGCAGCACAGGCCAAGGGACATAAAGTCTTCCTTTGTACAGGCCGCAACCTGGCCATGCTGGCACCTGTCCTGGAGTACGGGTTTGACGGTCTGATCGGTTCAGCGGGCGGCTATGTGCAGGTCGGAGATGAAGTCATCTTTGATCTGCCGATGGAGGACGGTATATTCCACGATCTGTTGGACGCACTGCATGACAGCGGCGTCTTCTGCACGATCGAAGGCCGTGATGCCACGTTTGGTGATGAGGATCTGGGCTCCTTTTTGGAAGGCGCCGGCGGTGGGAACTCGGAGATCGAGCGCTGGCGCAAAGCATTGGCAGCGGACCTGGGCATCCGTCCGATGAAAGAATACGACGGCTGTCCGATCTACAAGATCGTCTTCATGTGTTCAGAAGCCTGGCAGTTGGATAAGGCCAAGGCGATCGGGGAGAAGGATTACGCCTTCGTCTGCCAGAAAGTCGAGGCGCATAGCTGCCTGAACGGTGAATTGATCAATCGGGCTTTCGATAAGGGCAGGGGGATCCTGAGGATCTGTGAATACCTGGGCGTCGGAGTCGAGGATACCTACGGTTTCGGTGACAGTATGAACGATCTGGAGATGATTGATACGGTCGGATACAGTGTCGCCATGGCGAATGGAGATCCAACGATCAAGGAGCACAGCGATCTTGTCTGTCCTTCGGTAGAGGAGGACGGCCTGGCCTTCGCTTTCCATGAATTAGGCCTCGATTGAAAAACGGATTTCACAAAATTTGTTGTTTTTCATAGTGTAAGATGCACAAATTTCATTTCAGAAGTTTATCAAAGTTGCAACCTTTACAAAAAAGAAGTTCCGTTTTATAGTGTAATGGAGTGAAAACGATTACAAAATACAGGAGGGATACGTTATGGCACTCGACTACAGAAAGTGCGCGGAAGAGATCGTTGCCAATATCGGTGGAGCAGGCAACGTTGTCAGCGCGGCTCACTGTGCTACACGACTGCGCCTTGTTATCGCGGACAACGCGAAAGTCAACAAAGCAGTCCTGGAGAACATTGACGGTGTTAAGGGCATGTTCGAATCCAACGGTCAGCTGCAGCTGATCATCGGTACCGGCACAGTCAACAAGGTGTACGAAGAATTCCTGGCGGTCACCGGTCTGACTGCAGCCACCAAGGCTGATGTCAAAGCCGCTGCGGCTGCCAAAGATCCACTGTGGAGACGGATCCTGAAGGTTCCGGGCGATGTTTTCGTCCCGATCCTGCCGGCGATCGTCGCCTCCGGTCTTATGATGGGTCTGGTCGAAGCGATCCCGAAATTCGCGCCGGCCTTTGGCAACAGCGACTGGTACGCATTCCTTGATATGGTTGCAAATACAGCTTTTGCATTCCTTCCGGTCCTTGTTGCTATATCAACAGCACGTGTATTTGGTGGCAATATCTTCCTGGGTGCAGTTATCGGTCTGTTGATGATCCATGGCGGATTGCTCAATGCCTGGAATGCCGGCAGTGCAGAAAATATTGCTAAATTCTTCAACATCGAGATCGATGGCGTATCACCATACCTGGTAGATTGGAAGAATTTCACCGGGAATGTCGATATACCAACGTGGAAGCTATTCTTCTTCAATGTGCAGCGGGTAGGCTATCAGGGCCATGTCATTCCTGTCATTCTGGCAGTTGCCCTTATGTCTACCATCGAAAAGTGGCTGCATAAGAAGGTACCGGAGATGATCGACCTGTTCGTGACTCCGCTGTGCACCGTTCTGGTCACTGCTTTCATCACGATGACGATCATCGGCCCGATCTTCTCCGTTTTGGAGAACTGGGTGCTGACCGGAGCCAAATGGCTGGCCGGCAGCATGCCTGGCGCGGTCGTCATGGGTGCCATCTATCCGTGGACGGTCGTCATGGGCTTGCACCACATGTATAATGTTATTGAAGCCGGTATGATCGCGCAGACAGGCCTCAATACCTGGATGCCCATCGCATCCGCCGCGAACTTCGCTCAGTTCGGCGCCTGCTTGGCCGTCGCTCTGAAGGTCCACAACCAGAAGACCAAGTCCGTTGCGCTGCCGTCTTCTCTGTCTGCTGCTCTGGGTATCACGGAGCCTGCCATCTTCGGTATCAACTTCCGTTTCATGAAACCGTTCCTTTGCGGTATGGCCGGTGGTGCCGTTGGTTCTCTGTTTGGTGCTCTGTTCAAGCTGGGTGCACCGGTCTATGGTGTTACCGGTATCCCCGCACTGCCCGCTGTCAACAACGTGGGTCTGTATATCGTAGAACTGCTGATCTCCGCGGGTGTTGCCGCTGGCCTGACCTGGGCCTTCTGGAAAGAAGAAGCTCCGGCTGCCCCTGTTGCCGATGATGCCGCTAAGACCGCTATCGCAGCACAGGAAGAGAAGATCGAAGTTCCTGAAAACGTCGTTATTTCCTGCTCCGCTGGTGAGATCAAGGCTCCGGTAGCCGGCAAGGTCATTCCTTATACCGAGATCCCGGATCCGACGTTTGCCGCCGGTGTCCTTGGTGAAGGCGTCGGTATCTGGCCGGAGGCGGAAGTGGTCGTCGCGCCGTATGATGGCGAGATCTCTTCTGTAGCAGAATCCAAGCACGCGATCGGCATCACTGGCCCGGAAGATATGGAACTGCTCATCCACATCGGTGTCGATACCGTTGCGATGAATGGTGATGGTTTCGAAGTTCTGGTCGCGGAAGGTGATCAGGTCGTCGCCGGACAGCCGCTGGTCAAGTTCAGCAAAGAGAAGATCAAAGCCGCCGGTCATCCGGATGTGGTCGTCACCCTGCTGACCAACAGCGATGATTATGA
>JAILDJ010000036.1 GCA_024689505.1 Clostridiales bacterium | reverse complement strand
TATCGTCACATGTTTTCTGTGCGGCTGCACAGCAGGCCTGCTGGTTTTCCTGTTGTTTCGCAGGAAGGAATTCTTCAATTTTGAGGGTTTTGACGTCCGTGCCAGCCACGATACCCACCCGAATCTCCTGATCCGCTATCTCTTGAATTTCTGGAGAAATGTAAAAACGACAGGCGTCTACTTTCTGGTCGGCATTCTTTTGTCCGCTTTATTCCAGCGATACGTACCGCAGAACATTTTGGTGAATCTGTTCGGCGGCAATAAAGCATGGGGCATCCTGATGGCCGCCACCATCGGCGTACCGCTTTATGCGTGCGGCGGAGGAACGATCCCTCTTCTTCAGAACTGGCTTTCGGAAGGCATGAGCCTTGGCAGCGCTTCCGCTTTCATGATCACCGGCCCGGCTACAAAAATCACAAATCTCGGTGCATTGAAGATTGTCTTCGGACTCAAACGGTTTTTGCTTTATATCGCATTCGTTATTATCTTCTCATTCCTCTCGGGTATGGCGGTCAATATCGCTTTAGCATGATACGGTAAGGCTGGGACAGTAATAGCAAAGGGTGTGCGTCCAACGCACACCCTTTCTCTATATTGAGAAAACAAGGGTACGGATTCAATCCTTACCCTTGAATGAACAGAAAAAGCAAGGGTATCAATACTGCTTGTATCCTTGTGTAATTCTATGCTATTCATCCCACTGAAAGTGTTCTTTCCCGGCGCCCAATTCAAAATGGCATTTGACGATGCCGAGATCGATTTTCAGACAGGCCCCGATCAGTCCGGTCTTTGCAGTCACCTTGTCGCCGTCCAGTGTAAAACTGAACTTCTGCTGATTGGTGGCGGTAGGTGCAAGAAGCGCCGCCTCCACCCCCTGCTTAAACCAAGCGGGACTATTGTCAGAAATGTTGCTGACGGCAGAAGCGTTTTTGCTCTTTCTCGCAGAGCCCTGCGTCTTCCCATATCCGAGCGCGATAATGATCACCTCGGTTTCACCGCTTGCGATCTCCGCTTTGCTCTTGCCGTGAGTCAGAGCAACCCAGCAGGTATTCAGCCCCAGTTCCTGCGCCTTCAAAACCAAAAGCTCGCCGAAATAGCCGCAGCGCTCATCCAGATCAGGCGCTTTTTTGCCCACTAAGGCGATATAGTTCGTACAGTTCTCAAATCTCCCGTATTTTGCCATGCGGGAGTTGAAGCAATCAGGCTCATCATAGAGCAGCTGGATATGCAAATTGCCTTTCTCGTTCAGCTCAGCGGCGCATACGTCAAGCCTTTCCCGAACGTCTGCCGGGATTCTTTTGTCGAGGAACCGGCGCACACTATGTCGTGATCTCATGAGCTCCATTATAGCTTCCATGTCATCTTCCTCCTCATAATCCAAACATTTTGCGCATATATGCAACGCGGGCGTTGAGCATTTTCCTGGTCGTCGGCGCGTTGACCTTCGTGTCAAAGCCGTGTATCGTCCCCTTCGTCTCGAGAAGCTCCACCGCTATCCCGGCTTTGGTCAGAAGCCCGGCATAATATACGCCGTCGTCATGCAGGGGATCAAATTCGGCCACCTCGATATATGCCGGGGGCAGAGCGTCAAAGCTGTCCGCTTCCACCGGCGAACGATAGGCCAGCGGCGTTGCGGAGGGGTCAGGATTCGTCATCGGCCCCACATTTTTAGACAGGGTGGAGTTCCACATGGGCGTATCTGTATATTTTTGATATGACTCGCTGACATTACGGTCGTCCAGCCACGGATATATCAGCAGCTGAAACAGCGGCTTGATTCCACTGCTCCTGTCACGGGCCATCATGCAGGATACGACTGCCAACGTACCGCCTGCGCTGTCGCCGCCGATCCCGATGCGATCCCGGTCGACGCCAAGATCGCCCGCATGCTCATAGACCCAAGATAAAGCTGCATAGCTGTCCTCCTGCGGATAAGGAAAGGGATAACTCGGCGCCAAACGATAACGCACATATACGACAATGCAGCCTGCTTCCTTCGCGTATGTCAGGGCATGGTGAAAATGGCTGCTGAAGCCCTCGAAGACGAATCCCCCGCCGTGGATATCAATGAAGCATGGCGCGGGCTTTTGAATCTCCCTGGGGGTAAAGATACAAAGCTCGATCTGTCCGTCCCGAAAAGCGGGGATCATCTGGAGGCGCGTTTCAACCGCAGGATCGCGGTAGATGAATCCCGGCGTCTTCATACCGGCCTGCGCCAGTCGGACAAAGCGCTTACTGATGGGCGGCGTGAATTTGTTATACGGAAAGAACTCACGGTTGATGGGATATTTTGTTTTTTTCATCGCTTTGCCCTTCTTTCAGTGTACAGGATACCGGAACCATGCCAAAGTTTTTCCTTTATGCCTTCAGCATGGTATATGCTGCAAAGCCTTTCGGCAAATATTCCGTTCTGCTCCTGAAAGCAGTCCAATAAGAAACGCTGTTCTGCCTTGTGTATGGGTATCGATCCGATCTCTCATCCCTCAGCGCAGAATCTTCTCCATTGGTTTTCCCTTCGCCAGTTCGTCCACCAGTTTGTCCAGCTGCCGGATCTTCTTCATCAGCGGATCCTCGATGGTTTCTACCTGGATTCCGCAAATCTTCCCTGTGATCAGCTCCGCCCTCGGGTTGTATGCCGGTGCATTATTGAAGAACTCTGCATAGGATACATCCAGGTTGGCAGACTCCATATCATATCCGGTCAGCCACGAGGTGACTTCATCAACCTCTGCCTTGGTTCTGCCTTTCTTCTCCGCCTTAGCTACAAGCAGTGGATATACTTTTGAGACCTTCATATCAAAAACGGATTGTCTTGGCATCGTTCGTCACCTCACGCATGGTTTCCGGTCTTCCGACACCAATCCGCAATCTCTGCGATCAGATCCAGCGGAAGATCATCGGAATACGGGATCTGGATGGAACCCTTGCTGTATTTGCAGCCCGCCTGATCCAGCTTTTCCGCAAAAAACGTCACCGCTTCCGGGCCGGGATACAGCCCGATGTGCTTCTTCGCGGCGGCAAAATGGATGATGTTATGGTCGTTCCACCAGGTCGGCATGGACCAGGAGATCTTCTCGACCGCATCCGGCAGGCTGGCGCGGAGCACCTTCCGCACACGCTCCAGATGGCCGCGGATCGCTTCGTCCTGCGCAAGGATATATTCGTCCACCGTCTCCGGCGCTTTTCCGCAGTAGTGGCCCTGATTCTCATTTTTGAAACTGCGTCCGCACTTTGGGCATTTCCACATGTTTTTACTCCCTTTCCCGGATCACAACGTGTACGCTGTCCCCGTCGCCTTTGCCCAGCTGCTTCCGGATCGCTTTCAGCAGTCCGATCAAATAGCACACGTTTCCTTCTTCATCCTTCACGCCCATGTTGACGATGCTTCCGTCGTATGGGATACCGTCAAATTCCGC
>JAILDJ010000034.1 GCA_024689505.1 Clostridiales bacterium | reverse complement strand
ACGGAAGCACTGCAACTGATGCGCTATGTGGATGATATCAATGTACGCTATGGTGGTGAAGGAACGAAACTGTATTCCACCGCGGGTTCCCGTTTTAAGCGTCTGTGCATCCAGAATGATCTGCATCTTTTGGATGCTTCCGTCCGTCACCTGGGCACAGACATCAATTATAAAGTGCTGGGCAACCTCCATGAGTATCTGAAGGACAAAGTCGAATTCTTCTTCGACACGCCGGTCACGACGCTTTCCGTGCAGGAAAACGGGTATGAGGTGGTGACGGAACAGGCTTCGTATCACTGCGAGAAGTGCATCATTTCCGTTGGCCGCAGCGGCAGCAAGTGGATGGAGCGGATCTGTCGGGAAGTCGGCATCGAAACACATTCCAACCGTGTTGACCTGGGAGTGCGCGTCGAGCTGCCGGCTGAGATCTTCGAGGAACTGACAGATGAACTGTATGAGAGCAAGATCGTGTATCGGACGCAGAAATACGGGGACATGGTACGTACGTTCTGCATGAATCCCAAAGGTGCGGTCGTCAATGAAAATACCAATGGTATCGTCACTGTAAATGGCCACAGCTATGAGGATCCAGCCAAACACACGGAAAACACCAACTTCGCGCTGCTGGTCTCCAAGCATTTTTCGGAACCCTTCAACGATTCCACCGGCTATGGGGAAAGCATCGCGCGGCTGAGCAATCTGTTGGGCGGCGGAGTCATCGTACAGCGTTTCGGTGACTTGATCCGGGGACAGAGAAGTACCCCCCGCCGCATAGAGAAGAGCTTTACAACGCCCACACTGCACGCGACACCGGGCGACCTGAGCCTGGTCCTGCCCAAGCGCATCCTGGACGGTATTGTGGAAATGATCTATGCGCTGGATAAGATCGCGCCGGGTACAGCCAATGACGATACATTGCTGTATGGTGTAGTGGTCAAGTTCTACAACATGGAAGTGATGGTGGATGAACATTTGATGACCCAGTATCCCGGCCTCTATGTGATCGGTGATGGGTCGGGCATCACACATTCCCTGTCACACGCTTCAGCCAGCGGCGTATACGTCGCAAGGGACATCGCAGGAGTCTGAACTTAAAAAACTGCCGGGAGACGGATCTTCCGGCAGTTTTTATATGAGCCTCGTAAGTTCATGCATAATGGTATTTGTCCTTTTTCTTCACAAGGAACCAGACAGCGACGGCGAGGGATAGGACTTCGACCACGAGCACGGCATACCATATGCCATCCAGACCCCAAAGCAAGGGCATGATGAGGATCGCGGCGACCTGAAGGATCAGGGATCGAATGAAAGATATGATCGCGGAGACCAGACCGTCACCCAACGCTGTGAAGAAGGAAGAAGCGAAGATGTTGAAACCGCATAACAGGAAGTGGAACGAATAGATGATCATGCCATGCAGGGTCATTTTGTACAAGTCCGCATCATATCCTACGAAGATCCCCGAAAGCAGCCTTGCGCCGGAAAGCGAGAGTGTGGCCATGGCGATCCCTGCGATCCCCAGCAGGATCACGCTCTTGCGCAGTAAGCTCTTGAGTTCATCATGATCCGCAGCGCCGAAGTGGAAGCCGATGACCGGTGCCAGTCCGAAGGAATATCCCAGGAAGATGGCCACGAAGATGAAGTCCAGATACATGACGACGCCAAAGGCGGCGACGCCGTTTTCACCAGCGTACCGGATCAACTGCTCATTGTAGAGGATCGTGACGATGGAAGCGGCGATATTGCTCATCAGTTCGGAAGAACCGTTGATCGAGCTGCGGACCAGTACACGGCCCATAAATTGCGTTTTGCCCAACCGCAGCAGGGAATCGTTCTTGCGGGCAAAGTAGAAGAAGGGGATGCAGCCGCCGACGAACTGACTGGTGATGGTGGCCCAGGCAGCACCAGCTAGACCAAACCCCAAAAGCCCCACGAACAAGGCGTCCAGGATCATGTTCGTGACACCGGCCAGTACAGTGAACAGCAATCCCAGTTTCGGCTTCTCCCCGGTAATGAAGAAGGCTTGGAAGATATTCTGCAGCATGAAAAAAGTGTTGCCGATCAGGATGATGCGTCCATACAGGATGCAGCTTTCCAGCATGGCGCCTTCCGCGCCAAGAAGGATGGCGGTCTGCTTCAGGAAGACCTCACCCAACAAGGTGACAGCGACGCCGATGACGATCGTCGTATAGACCAGAAAACTGAAGATCCGATTGGCGCGGGCAGGATCTCCCTTGCCCAGTTCGTGGGAAACGACAGCGTTGCCGCCGGTGCCCAGCATGAAGCCCAAGGCACCGAGGATGATGAACAAAGGCATCATCAGATTGATGGCAGCGAAGGATGTCTTGCCTACGAAATTGGAGACGAACAAGCCATCGACGACGCTGTAGATGGAAGTGAAGATCATCATGAAGATGGATGGTGCTACGAAACGCAGGATCCGCTTATATTCAAAATGATCGGACAATTGGATGCGCATGAAAGAACCTTTCTTTGCAGATGGATTTTGTCGCTCTTTTATGATACAATGAAATCTAAAGAAACACAATATGTCTAAGGAGTTACGATTATGAAAACACTGTTCAAAAACGGTATCATCATCGATGGTACAGGAGAAGGGCAGCGGCTCGGCGACGTTCTGATCCAGGATGACCGCGTCGTTGCCGTAGGCGGTGTCATCGATGCAGTCGCGGATGAGACCATCGATATTTCCGGGTGCATCATTGCGCCTGGATTGATCGATGCGCACTCCCATAATGACTTTTTCTACAACCATCCGGATGCGGAGAAGTTTTTCAAACCATTCATCGAGCAGGGGATCACGACGCAGATCACAGGAAACTGCAGCTTCTCGCCTTTTGGTGTGGATCAGGATTCCCCATACGGAGGTATTTCCGGTGGACTGTTCAAAAATCTGGATCCCTGCAGTTTCGCTGATTTCAAGGAGCGTGCCAAAGGCCGATTGTACGTCAATATGGCACCGCTAATCGGACAGGGCACCGTCCGAACGGGCATCAGCGGATTCAATCCGGATCCTTTGACGCCGGAGCAGATCGCACAGGAGCTGGAGCATGTTCGTGAAGCCATGGAAGGCGGCGCCTTCGGCGGGTCCTTTGGCTTCATGTATGAGCCGGATCGCTATGCCAAGAAGGATGAGATCCTGGCCTTCGCCAAAGAGATCGCAAAGTACGATGGCATCATCACCGTACATCCCCGTGCCTGCTCCATCGTAAGCGCGGACTATCCGCTGCTGACCAAGAAATCGCATCTGGAGATGGGATTGGATGAAGTCGTGGATATCATGGAGCAGAGCGGTGCCCGCATGGAATACAGCCACCTGATCTTCACCGGCGCACGCAGCTGGAAACTGTTGGACAAGATGTTGGATACGTTCTACGACGCGCGTGCCAAGGGCGGACGTATCGCTTATGATAACTATGCTTTCCATTATGGTGCGTCCATCATCACCGTAGTCTTCCCGGAGTGGTACGCAGCTTTGTCTAAGGAAGAGGCAGCCAAGCGGTCGAATCGTCTGAAGCTGGAGATGACGATCCTCATGTACCGCAAAGTGTTGGGCATCGACTGGGAAGACATGGTCGTTGCCTATATCTCCGACGATCATCCGGAGTATGAGGGCAAGACGGTGCTTCAGTTGGCGCAGGAAGCGGGTGTCAAGCCGATCGACATGTATCTGAAACTGGTGGAAGAATCCGACCGTCAAGGCAGCATCTATCTTGGCAAGTACTATAATGACGAGATCGTGCGTCGCCTGATGGAGGATGATCTTTCCATCTTCATGACCGATGCCTGGGTCGAGGAGAAGGGGCTGCAGAACATCGCGGCCTTTCAGACCTTCCCGCAGTTCTTCGCCCTGGCGAAGAAGTATAACATCCCAGCGGAGAAGATCGTCCGCAAGATGACCGGCGCCACCGTCGACCGCTATGGCATCAAAGAACGCGGCTATCTGAAGCCGGGGTATAAGGCAGATCTCACCATCCTGGATCCAGAGAAGATCAAGGTCGATGAGTCGAAGCCGGATGCGAAGCCGGAAGGCATCGTACATGTGTATATCAATGGACAGGCCGTTTTGAAGGATAGCCAGTATCTGGGCGGCACCTTCGGACGTGTGCTGTTGAAGGACGGAACTGAGGTTTGATCTAAGGAGTAAACGATCATGATGAAATATATCGATATCGTTAACGGACCACAGCAGGCATCTGCCATTATCATGGGCTGCATGCGCATGCCGGCATTGAACACGGAAGAAGCCGCGCGCATGATCAGCTGCGCCGCGGAAGAGGGCGTCAACTTTTTCGATCATGCGACCTGCTATGGGGATGGAGCGGCGGAAGAACGTTTCGGTGCCGCCTTCCCATTGACTGGATTGAAGCGCGATGACGTGATCATTCAGACGAAGTGCGGTCTGCATTTCGACCGCCAGGAATTCGACTGGTCCCGGGATGACATCCTGACCAGCACGGAGGAAAGCCTGAAGCGGCTGCGTGTGGACACCATCGACGTTCTGCTGCTGCACCGCCCGGATCTGCTTTATGATCCGGAAGAAGTCGCAGAAGCGTTCGATAAGTTGTATCGGGATGGCAAGGTCCGTTGGTTCGGGGTCAGCAATGTGACGCCGGGACAGTTGGAATTGCTGAAGAAATATGTCAAACAGCCGCTGGTCTTCAATCAGCTGCAGTTCTCTCTGGAGCAAAGCCAGTTGATCGATCAGGCGCTGTATGTGAACAATAAGTCGACAGACCGTTCCATCGACCGGGACAATGGCTTGATGGATTACTGCCGGCTGCATGATATCACGATCCAGACCTGGTCTCCGCTGCAGTATGGCATGTTCGGCGGCTGTTTCATCGATGATCCTAAGTTCCCGGAACTGAATCAGGTCTTGCAGGAACTGGCGGATGCCTACGGTGTGACCAAGAGCGCCATCGCCATTGCCTGGATCCTGCGCCATCCGGCACGCATGCAGGCGATCGCCGGGACCATGAATCCGGTACATCTGAGAGAGATCTGCGGTGCGGCGAAGGTGGATCTGACGCATAGAGAGTGGTACAGACTGTATCTGGCAGCAGGGAAGTATCTGCCGTGATCCTGTTCAAAAACACATAAAAAGAGCACTGAGACAGTCGTTTTGATCATCTCAGTGCTTTTTTGTTCACAGAGCATTGCCGCATCGCGGACAGAACGTAACGGACGCATCTGGCAGCTGGAAACCGCATTCCGGGCAGAACCGACTGCGTTCCGTATACATTGGCGGATCAAATGGAGAAGATGGTTTTGTATCATTGTTATACTGGTAGATCTTGCGTCCTCGAGGCCATGTGAGATCGTAGGACAGCGTACGGATCAAAGTCTGACCCGGATCCAGTGTGGCTTTCCAGGTGACCTTGCCAGTCTCCGCTTGTACAGCAGCACCGGAAAGATCGATGGGTTCGACCTGGATATCATTATTGTTTGTAACTGGAATGCGGTCCAGTATCTCCAGAGCAACGGCCTGCGGCAGTTGTGACAGGACACGGATCTCAAAGGACAGATGCTGGACTGTATGCTTCTTCAGCAGTTGATCCTGCTTGCGGTCCAGCTGCTTATCGCGGCGGACCTGTACCCGCTCATCGCGTCCAAGCGAGAGAAGAAAATCGTCTTCCGTCGTGTTTGGTGCGATGGTGACCTTTCCTCCATAGATACCGCGCAGGTACAAGGCAGCGGTGATCTGTTGCAGAGGCCAGTCATTACCCTTGATCCGCGCGGTCAGCCAGGCGGTGGAAGACTTAGACGGAACAGCAGTGATTTGGTAGGAAGCAGGAACGCGATAGGTTTTGAGATCGGCAAGACTGCCATCCGCATTGGAAGGGATCGTGCGCATCCCTGAAAGAGCGAAGGAAGTCATAGTATCCTGGGACTGTTCTTCGACGGGAGATGTCTCAGCATCGAACAGTTCGGGAAGCGCGGCGGTGGTGTCCATATCAGCAGAATCAAGTTTTGCGCGTGCTCTGCGTGCGAGACCGGTGCTCTTCGGTGCAGCCATGGCATACATGGGCGGCGCATAATACGGGCCGGAAAAAGGAGGTGTAAGCGAGATCTCCTGCCGGGTCAATGCAGGGATCTCGTTTGATATGGAAGGATTCCCGGTGAAAAGAGTCACATCTTCCAAAGTCCAATCTTCCGGCGTCCGCTGCACCAACCGCGCACGCTGCCGGATCACCAAGGGTTCTGTTTCTCCAGCAAAATGGAGTTCATAGACCGGATCCCAACCGGCTTGTGTCTCGCGATAAGATAATGTGAAAGGGCATTGTAGCGCTTCATCCGAGCGCAGTGATGCCTGGACTAATGGGCGGGTATCCCGCGCCTGTTGTTCATAGTACTTTTTTTGGAGTTGATTTCTCTCGTCCTTGCAGGACTGGATCTTCAGGAACAACTGGTCAAAACGGTCCGGCAATGCGGAAATGTAATCCTGCATTGCGTTCAGGTCCATTGCACTGCGATGTGTAAAATCTCCGTTTTGCTGCAGCAGGTCCATTTCTGTCTGCAAGGATTCGATTTTACGGTCGATACGGTCGATCTCATGGGCCAACTGTTCCGCCGCGGACTGATCCTCATTCTCGATGATACGGACATCTTCCAAAAGTACGCCGGCGGGAAAAGCAAGCCGCAGGCTGTCCGTCTGCGCGCTTGTCGTCAGACCTTCGATCGTAACAGTGGAGGGGCCGGCAGGTAAAGAGAAGACGCCGGAGCGGGTCACGACCGCACCGCTTCGGTACAATTGAACTTTGGATATCGCGGTTTGTACATTCATGAAACAGCCTTCTTTCTATTATGTTTATACACGGATCGAAGCCCATCGGCCACTGGAGAACCGGCGCATGACGAGTGTCAGGCGGAAACACTGATCGACGAGCATGGCGGTCCAGGCACCGATGACGCCAAAACCGAAGACGTAGACGCACAGATACGTCATGACCGGTCGGATGACCATGACACAAAGCAGCATGGTGTTGGCGACGAAGCGCGTGTCACCCGCACCGCGCAAACTGCCGGAAACGACGATCTGCAGCATCTGGAACGGGATGATGATGGCCATGACGATGCAGCAGGCGGCACCCTTTTCCAGAATGACAGGATCCGAACTGAACAAGCCGATCAAGGGGTAGCGGAAGACCAGGAAGATGACGATGAGCAGGGCAGAGATCACGAGCACCAGCCGCTGACCGATGCGTCCATACATCATGGACAGATCCGGCCGCTTTCGGCCCAGGTTCTGGCCGACCAGGGAGGCGGTGGCGGTTCCAGTGCCGTCCGCGAAGGTGAACGAGAAGGTGGTGATCTGACCGCAGATCTGGTTGACGGCAAAGTCGACCGTGCCAAGATCTGCAATGAGACGTGATGTGATGAAGAAACCCACACGCATGGCGACCTGTTCAATGACAGCGTTGCTTCCGACTTTGATGATGGTACCCGTCACATCTTTCGACAATCTCCAGGAATCTCGTAAACGCAGTGCAAAGTAACTGTCTTTGCGGAACACGGCGCGCAGTGCCATGACCATGCCCACAGCTTGGCCGATGACCGTCGCGATCGCCGCCCCACGTACTTCCAGCCGTGGAAATCCAAAATGGCCGCCGATCAAAAGATAGTTGAAGATCACATTGACGATGTTGGCGGTGATGTTGACTTTCATGGTGATCTTCGTATCACCAACACCACGCAGTGCAGCGCAGATCGCCATGGTCAGCGCATTGCAAAGCAGCCCTAAACAGATGATGCGGAAATAATCGGTAGAAGGGCCGAGAGTGTCGGCTTTGGCACCGGCAAGCCGCATCAGCGGTTCAGAGACGAAGACGGACAGGATCATGATGAGGATCGCGATCAGACTGATCATGACCATGGCCTGCCGCAGTGCCATGCGTGCTTCTTCCTGCCGGCCTTCGCCTTTACGTCTGGCGACAACGGCGGTCACGCCGACGTTCAGTGCGAAGAAGATCGCGAGCAGGATCATACGAGGCTGGTTGGTCAAACCGACGGAGGAGATGGCATAGGTACCGAGCGTACTGACCATCAATGTGTCCATCATGCCGATCAGGGAAAGAAAGATCATTTCGCACATGGATGGGGTGGCGATCTTCAGCTCGGTGCGGTAGGCTTCGCGGTTCGTTGGGAGATCGCCCCGACGCAGATCAGGTTTGACCATGTATTCTACGCCGAATAAGCGGTTGAGCAATGCATGCAAGACGTACACTTCCCTTCTTGAAACTGTGTCCATTGTACCACATTTGGGTGCCTGCGAGAAGGTCTTTTTCCACATAGATACCTGTCATATCCTGCTACATGTCTGAGCAACCGAAAAAGCTTGTACAAAAACACGAACTATTGCAGAAGGGGAGTCCATAATTTTGTAAAATGTCAACCTCGATTTTATGCTTTAAAGCGTGTTATAATACAACTGTATTTTGTATTTTGGAGGTTGTACCCATGTTGAAACGTTATTTCCAACCGGAACGAGAAACGATGTCCCGGGAGGACATGAAGGCACATCAAAGCGCTTTGCTGGTCGAGCAGGTGCGCCATGTGTATGATAATGTTGCTTATTATCGGAACAAGATGGATGAAGCCGGTGTCAAGCCGGAGGATATCCATGGCATCGAGGATCTGCACAAACTGCCAATGCTGACCAAGGCTGATCTGAGAGATGCGTATCCCTATGGTCTG
>JAILDJ010000295.1 GCA_024689505.1 Clostridiales bacterium | reverse complement strand
CGCTGTAATCGGAGCCGCGATGATCGACAGCACGAAGGAGTCACGGAAGGCCTGGAACCCACGGTAGCGGGTAAAGACCTGCTGGAACCACTTTCCGGTCAGAGGGAAGAACTTGTAGCCCCAGGTCGGGAAACAGGCGCCGATGGGCACACAGATGTACATCATGATGACAAAAGCCGCCACCAGTGCGCAGAAAACCGTCAGAGGAACCTTCACGCTCTTGTCCTCGATCAGCATGCGGCCGCGGCTGGCCTTGCCGGTCAGTGTCGCTGCCGTCTTGGCCTCGAGATAGTATTTCTGCACCGCGAACATGATCAGCGTAATGCACAGCAGCACCACAGCCATTGCCGCAGCGCCGGCCTTATCGTACGCTCCGGTGATCTGCAGATAGATCGTCGTTGCCAGCGTGTCATAGGAACCGCCGATCAACATGGGGTTGGCGAAGTCGGCGATCGACTCGATAAAGGTCACTAGGAAGGCGTTGCCGAGGCCGGGGAGCATCAGCGGCAGCGTCACGTCGCCGAACACCTTCCAACGTCCCGCGCCCATATCCCTGGCTGCCTCTTCGAGAGAGGGATCGATGTTCTTCAGCAGCCCCTTCAGCATCATGTAACAGACCGGGAAAAAGGTCAGCGTCTGGACGATGACGATGCCCCAGTAACCATAAACGCTGTTGTCATAGATTCCCAGAAGGAAACGCGTGATGATACCCGACTTTCCGAAGAGCATGATCATGGAAAGGCTCAGGACAAAGGGCGGTGACACCACCGGAAGCATGGAAACCAGCTTGAACAGACCACCCACAAAGCGGTTCATCCGGACGTATACTTCCACATAGGCAAACAGCAGCCCGATCAAAGATGAGAGAATGCCGACGACAAAGCCGACCTTCAATGTGTTGGTAATCGCGCGGGTAAACGACGGCATGGCGAAGATTCTCTTGAAAATGCTCAGGCCGAAGGTCCCGTCGCCCACAAAACTGTCCACCAGCAGGATCGCCAGCGGATAGAGAATAAACAAAGTCAGAAACGTGATCAGCAGGACAATGGTGGTCACCATGATCGGATCCGCCATCAGCTTCTTCCGATCCAGTGCCGCTCCCTGGCTTTTCGACACGAAATCAGCTCCTCTCTTCTGTTTCTCTAAAAAAAGGATGGCGGGTATGAACCCGCCATCCTTGCGGATGCTTTCGAAAAATCCTGTATTTTGAGCAATCAGGAGGTCTGGAAACGTCCTTCGCCGACATCGGCGCCGGAGCTCTCGATGGCCGCCATGACATCCTCAACGTTCTGTGCAGTATCCTTCACAGCCTTTGCAAAGTCATAGCCATCCCATACGAGACTGGGATCCAGGCCAAACTCAGTCGCAGCAGCAGGCTGTTGGGCATTGTCGATGACCAGGAACTGATAGGAGCCGGTATCATCCGCGAGCTCGACGCAGTCCGGGCTCAGAGCATACTCGACAAAGAGCTTCGCGGCATTGGGATGGGCCGCGCCCTTGAAGATGGCCACGGGCCCGATCTCACAGGTAGTGCCGTCCTGCGGAACGATCAGCTTAACGTTCTCATAGCCGTTGTCCACGATCTGAGTAATGCCGTCATGCAGGAAGCCGATGCCGATGACGCACTCGCCGGTGCCGACATTCTTGGACGGGCCGGAACCGGACTTGGTGTAGACTTCAACGTTCTTGTCCAGGTCTACGAGATACTGGACGCCTTCGTCATGGCCCTTCAGCTGGATCATGAGGTTTGCAACCAGTTTCGGTGTGCCGGCGGTCTTGTAGTTGGACAGCCAGATCAGGCCCTTGTACTCGGGCTTCAGCAGATCGTCCCAGGTCTGGGGTGCTTCAAGCTCCAGGCGGGCAAGCTCATCGGTGTTGACCATAAAGCCAAGCAGGCCGGTATAGATGCCGTACCAGTATCCGTTGGGATCCTTATACATATCCTTGGTCAGGTGGCTGGCATTGATGGCGTCATACTGATCCAGCAGACCCTTCGCGGCTGCATCGTCATAGGGGTTGTTGGTGCCGCCGAACCACACATCGGCAGAGGGCTTGCCGTTCTCTTCTTCGATCTTGGCAGGAACCTCACCGGT
>JAILDJ010000259.1 GCA_024689505.1 Clostridiales bacterium | reverse complement strand
CACACTGGGTGTACTGTTCATAGCGAAAGAATGATCCAATCATCTTCACATTAAATCAATAAAAGGCCCGGGACCTATGCCTTCTCGCTAAACGTGCAAAAGCACAATACGCTCGAAGGTATAGGTCCCGGGCCTTTTATGTATCATGTTCGAAGATGAATGTTCTTCTTATGTTAATGTAATGCTGCTATAAACAACATTTGAGTTCTCTTACACTTTGATCATATTTGAAAGTGCTCCAGGTCTTGTTGTATTAAGGTCCGGCGGACATATATCTTCGAGCGTTTCATGCGCGAGCATGCCAAGCGAGAAGACATATGTCCGCCGGACCTTATATATCAATACATGACCCTCGCCACCACTTCCATACTGTTCAAGTTGATCACGTCGATCTCATCCTCCAGAACGATGTAGAAGTAGTCTTCGATATACAAACCGCGGGCGTTGTCCCAGTAGCTGACACCCATGCGGATGTGGGCTTTTTCATAGAAGCCCTGTGCATCGGAGTATCCATAGATCACGTATCCGTCATCCATCGGGAACCCGATCAGATCCTTCTCAGCATCGATCAGGATCGCGTGATGGTTGTATGTCGCTTCTGAATAATCACCCGAAGGATAAGCGGTGTTCAGCTCGGTGACGTTGGTCGGGTCGGAGGTATCGAACATGGACAGTTTCAACCCCCGGACTCTGCCGGTGATCTCATCCGCGTCTTTTCCAAGACCGAACAGGCGGCCTTCGGTGTAGTTATGCAGATAGTTGGAGAAGCCCGGGATCTTCAGCGCGCTCAGCTGCTTCGGCGCCTTCGGATCACTCACGTCCACCGCAAAGAGCGGATCTACCTGCCGGAAAGTGCAGAAATACGCGATGTCCCCGTTATACCGTACTGAATAGACTTGCTCACCTCTCGCCAGGCCGGTCAATTTACCAACGATCTGCATCTGCTCATCCAGAATGAACAGATTGTTGGTTTGAGAACTATCGTTCCACCAGGAATTCTGGTAATTCTCGAATCCATACTTGGGATCCCGGTACAGTTTATATGTATTGGAATTGCCCGTGGTGACAATGCGCAGGTATCCATTCTTCTCATCCAGCGCGAAGGATCCATAGATGTTTCCGGAAACACGGCCGTCCGCCATATACTTCAGTTTTTTATCCTCTACCGCAAAGCGGTTCACCGTCGTCACATGGCCAGTGGCATGGACTTCCACGTCATAAACGCTCTCGGTATAACGGTCGGTCACCACATCCTCATAGGAGCCCCGCACCAGATACAGGCTCTTTTCGTTCATGTAGATATTGTCGGTACGGCCCAGCACCGCCTGGCACTGTACGATCTTCGCCTGATTGACGTCATACACACCCAGGACCGTATACTGTCTGTCTCTGACCTCGCTCTCCGGCGGCAGCAGGATGTCTTCGGCCTCGATCAGATTCTTCTCCCCATCCACATAGTAGTGTGGGATGTAGGAATCCGCATTGCTGCGGTCCCAATAATTGTAGCTGTAATAATTCGTGACCAGATACAGTGTGCCGTCGATCAAACGGCTGTCGGAATACCATCCATCCTGCTCCGCCGCCCGCAGGACCTGCGGTGCGGTCCGGTCGCTGACGTCGATGATCTCCATGCGCGTCACTTCCCGGTCCCCATAGACGGATTTATAACTGTCGCCATCCGTCCAGTAGGCCATGCTCTCAATGTTGCTGACCAGCACCAGCCGATCCCCGCAAAGGTACATATCATTGATGCCGTACCACCAATTTTTCTCGTCAGTCGCGTTCGCCAAAGGCATCTCCGCCACCTGTTCGACCTTCTCCCCGTCGACCTTGAAGATCAGAATGGTGTTGTAGTCGTGCAGGACGTAGATATAGTCACCGTCCGTCTTGACGATGTCACCCTCGTCGATGCCTTCGACCTGGACGTTGGTCGTGGAGTGTTCTTTCCCGCCGGACTCGTTGGATGCATCCTTCGCTTCTTCCGCAGGCATATCCGGCATGGCCTCTTCTTCCGTCGCCTCCTCGACCGCGTCTTCTACGTAGTAGCCCCCATTATAGTCATACCCATGGGCATCGGCCGCTTCCAGCAGTTTCAGGACCTGCTCATAGTTCTCAGCACGGGATAAGGTCCTGGTCTCCGCGACCATCCGATCCCCGCTCGTGTGTTGTTCCTTTTCCTGCTCTTCCTGAGAAGATTCTTCCTTCCCGACGGAACTGTCGTCCATCTTTGTCCCCTTGCTGCATGCCGTAAGCATGAAGATCATAAGGACCAGCAGGATGCTTATCATCTTTTTCATGGTGTTCCCTCCCCCAAAGGAATCGTCAAAACTTGTGTCTGTTCCGGCATGGAAGCCCAACGCACCGTGATCATCAGCGTACCTTCCACAGTACCTTCCGGCAGATCGATCGCATCTTCTGTCCAGGCCAGCTGTGTTCCATCCATGGTGACGTCCACGATCTCCGAGCTCTGATATACGAAGTCATAATGGATCTGATCGCTGCCATCCAGCATCAGACGCTCATCTTCTCCGGGCGTCAGCTCCGGATCCAGGCTGTACACATAGCCGCCGGTGTCAGTATACAGGAACAGCTCGTCATACATGGCCAGATCTTCTTCTGTCATGCCTTTTTCTTCTGTTTCATCGGTGACCGCTTCTTCCTCCGCGGCTTCCTCCTCTTCCATCGCCGCCTCTGCCGGCATTTCCTCGGCTTCCGGCGCTGCCTCTTCTTCCCGGGCGGTTTCTTCCGTCATGGGCTCCTCCGCCTTTGCTTCTTCCGCCGCAGTACTGGTCGCACCGTCTGCGCTCTTTTGGGTCTCCCAAGGGCTCCAGATATTCTTCAGGCTGAAACCGATGAACGCTATGAAAACGAAGGCTGTCGCCGCGGCCGCCCAGCGGATCCACAAAGGACGCCGCCTTGAAACTTCCGGCCGGATCCGTTCCGCCTCATACACCAGATCATCGTCGATCTGACCGATCACGTCCAGCATTCTGTCATGTTTCATGCGATCGACACTCCTTCCTTGACCAGGTGCTGCCGCAGCGCTTTGCGCGTGCGGAACAGATTGGATTTCACTTTGCTTTCCGAGACATCATACCGCTCGGCGATATCACGGATGCTCTCCAGGTACCAGTACCTACGCACGAACAGGATCCGGCTGAACGTGTCTGTACTGCGCAGGAAATCCGAGATCGCCCGCGCAATGACCCGGTCCTCGACCTGCTCGTCCAGATGATACCGGCCTTCCAGATCCGCCAGTTCCAGATCGACTGCTTCCAGGTTGGAACGCCGGCGCGCCGCATGTTTCACACGATAGCGATCGATCGACAGATTCCGCGTGATACGGCCTAAAAATGCGGACAGGATGCTCGGCCGTTCCGGCGGGATGGCGTTCCAGGTGTGCAGCCAGGTGTCGTTCACACACTCCTCCGCATCCTCCCGATCCTCCAGGATCCGGACGGCGATCGCACCGCAGTACGGATGATATTTCAGGTCGGTCTCCTGAATGGCGGCTTCATCGCGTGCCCAGTACAGTTCGATGATCTTATCGTCTTCCATGCGCTTATCTCCCTCCCTCTCCAAGCAGTCTGGCATGCACTATTTTGTATCTGTGCATGTTCACTTATCTAGACGGGATCCATTTTCATTGGTCGCGGGGGACGACCAACTTTTTTTGATTTTCTTCATAAACACAAGCAGACAGAGCATTTTACAACTCTGTCTGCCGGTAAAGATTCATTTTCAGCCCAGCAGCTCCTGCCGGGAAGCATAGACATATTCGCTGATGGTATTGTCCACACGGTCAAAGATCAACGCCTTGGGTTCGTTTTCGAGCAGACCTTCCCGCACTTTGGTATACTGCACAGGCATGAACTGCGACAGAAGCGCCAGCGGCACTCCATCCTTGAAATTGTCGAGCAGCGTCTGAAGCGCGGCATCGACTTCCTTTTGGGGCAAATAGTAACGGCAGCGGTCGGAGAAAGAATACTTACGCTTGTAAGCGATCTCCGCCTCGGTACCATGGTAATGCTTCTGATAGTATTTCGGATCCTTGCGCATGGCCTCGTCCAGCACTTCCATGAAATGGCTCTGCTGCTCCGGACGATCCGCCAGCCATTCCTTCTCAGCAAAGGCAAGGGAGAAGATACCTTCACGCAGAGCCAGCGTCAGCGCTGGGCCGACCTTCAGGATGCCGACACCGTCCTCCACCAGTTCACGCAGCTTATACTTCGTCTGATAGTCCGTAGAATGGCCTTCAAAGACCAGCTGCGGATCTTCTTTGATGGAGGCCATCAATTCCGCGGCCTTCTCACGGTCATAGGGCGTGCAACCACTGTCCTTCTCTTCCAGGCCGGGCTGTACAACGACGCCGATGACATACTGCCAGGCATCTCCAACACCCTGATCTTCAAACGCTTTCTGGAAGGTACGGACCGTATTTTTGAAATCCTCGACCTTTGTCACTTCGATGCCCGACGGGCTCTCTTCCTGCGCACCGCCCGGGATCGGCACTTCACTGCCGACGATATAGACCGGATGGACCGCATCCGGTTTGGTCTTGAGCAATTCCTGATAGGCATCCTCCGCGACCTTGACCAGTTCCGCGCCACGACGGGCGATCACCGCATCGGACAGGCGCACCGTAGGATCATCGGAAGCAACACGCATGCTGGTATCCACATGGATCTTGGTGAAACCTGCCAGCGTGTACAGGCGGATCAGCGTGCGTGCCTCCGCCATTGCCTTTTCCTCATCGTACTTCGCAAAGGTAAGCGGGCCCAGATGGTCGCCGCCCAGGATGACCCGGTCCATAGGCAGACCGGTCTTTTCCGACAGCTTTTCGATGGCATGCATGAAATCTGCCGGCTTCATCCCGGTATACCCACCATACTGGTCGACCTGATTGGCCGTAGCCTCGATCAAGACAACAGTGTTGGTGCGCTTCGCATAGCGCATGCAGGCTTCCAATACCATCAGATTTCCGGTGCAGGCCGAATAGATGCCGACGGCTTGACCTTCCTTTTGCAGCTTTACGATGTTGTTCATGTAGTTCATAGTGTTTTGTTATTCCTCCAGTTTTTTCATGACACTCTTATAGGCCGGGCGTATGATCTTAGAGCTGCCGACCAGCTCCTCGATACGATGGGCGCTCCAGCCTACGATGCGCGCGACCGCGAACAACGGTGTGAACAATTCCTGCGGAATGCCCAGCATATCGTAAACAAAACCGCTGTAGAAGTCCACGTTCGGGCTGACGCCTTTAAAAATCTGTCTCTGTTCGGCGATGAGCTGCGGCGCCAGCTTCTCTACGGTCGTATATAGCGCCAGCGAATCTTCCCAGCCCTTGGCATGTGCCAGTTCTTCCACATAAGAATGGAACACTTTTTCACGAGGATCGCTCAACGAGTAGACCGCGTGTCCCATTCCATAGATAAGACCAGCCCCATCGAAAGCCGTATGATCCAGGATCTTCTTCAGATACGCACAGATCTCGTCCTCATCATGCACGTCGGACACATGTTCACGGATGTCCTGCATCATCTGCATGACCTTGATATTGGCACCGCCATGTTTCGGTCCTTTTAAGGAGCACATAGCCGCCGCGATCGCCGAGTAGGTATCGGAACCGGAAGAAGTGACCACGCGCGTAGTGAAGGTAGAATTGTTACCGCCGCCATGCTCCATATGCAGGATCAGCGCAATATCCAACGCCTGTGCTTCCAGCTCGGTATACTGGCTGTCCGGCCGCAGCATGCGCAGGAAATTCTCCGCCTGCGACAGGTTGGGATCCGGCCTGTGGATATACATACTTTGGTTATTATCTATATGGTTATGGGCATGATAGCTGTACACAGCCAGCATAGGAAAGATGGCGATCAACTGGATGCACTGACGGATCACATTATCCAGGCGCAGATCGTTCGGGCGCCTGTCATAGGACGCAAGGGTCAGAATACTGCGCGTCATGGAATTCATGATATCACGGGAAGGCGCCTTCATGATGACGTCACGCGTGAAATTGGTCGGCAAACGGGTCGCACGGCGCAATACTTCAAAAAACTCCGCCTGCTGCGCCTTCGTCGGCATTTCACCGAAAAGCAGCAGATACGCGATCTTCTCGAAGCCGAAACCTTCTTTACGGACTTCTTCTACCAAGTGCTCGATCCGATAGCCGCGATACCACAGTTCACCTTCCATCGGCACCTTTTCGCCATTGACGACGTGCGCACCATTAACTTTGGAAATATTGGTAAGACCGGTAAGTACGCCGACACCGCGCTCGTTGCGCAGGCCCCGGTTGACGCCGAACTCCTGGAACAGCTTGTCTTCGATCTGATTGTTTTTCAGGCAATAGCCTTCTTGTCTGGCAGCATATATTTCGATACGGTTTTCGTTTTCCACATGGACCCCTTTCTCGATATTTTTAGAGCGAAACGATTCGTTACTGCTAAAATAACAATAGAGGAAGTCCGACACAAAACCGGCTCCCTCTCATACAACACAAGTTATTTTAACACATTAAAGCATTGATGTCAAGTCTGGCGTCCCCGCCCCCGGAAGACGACCCACTTGCTGATGAAATAATTCGCCAGGATCACCAGCACCTGTGCAGCGATCTTCACCGCGAGGCTGTCGAAGCCCAGCCATTTGATGCCCACCGCCAGGACGGCCTCTTCCATTGCCAGGGTCACCAACCGCCCACTATAAAAGGCAGCAGCCTCCTTGATGACCGCTTCCGCACCTACCGCCCGGCTCTGAAAGACCCATTTGCGGTTGGTCACATAAGCGAAACTCACTGCCAGGATCCACGATATAATGTTGGCCACCAATGGATCCATGCCCAGCACACGTTCGCAGAACGCGTACGACAGGATACTCACCAATGTGGTCAATCCTCCAAAAAACAAGTACAGGATGAATTCCCTGTACTTTTTCCACAGATCATTCATCCTGCAGCTTCTTGATCAGTTCCTGCATCGCTTCGATGGTATTGAAGTTGTACGGCTCCAGATCCTCTACTTCGATCTCCACGTCGAACGCTTCGTTGAATTCGCCCACGATGGAAATGATGTCAAAGGAATCCAGGATCCCATCATCGATCAGCTTTTTCTCATTCACAAAATCCACATCCGGGCGGATGCCTTCAAGGATCTCCAAGATACTATCTATCATCTTTCATTTTCTCCTTTATAGAACGCTGTGGTATTAGTTTGCCTATAATATCTTTTTCCAGGATGACGCCGACCTCCGCGCTGCGGCTGTCTTTGCTTTCAGAGATATTATCCCCCAAGACGAAATACTCTTTTTCCTTCAGCGTCATCTCAGACTGCAACAGTCCTGCTTCATCAAACAACAGACCTTCATATGCTTTTGGTATGTCTCCATTGACCCATAAATGTCCATTTTGGATCACCAATGTATCACCCGGGATACCAACAACGCGCTTGACAAGTTTGCTTTTCAATCCCCGCGCATTGAAGAAAATAACATCTCCGCGTTCAGGTACAGATCCACGCTTGTCGATCAGCGTCAAGGAGAATGAAGCATACGTTGGCTCCATGGACTTTCCCTGAATCAGCAATAATTGGAACGCGTATCTTGAAAACAGATACGCCGCCAGGATCGCGGTCAGGAAGCATACAGCATAGATACGGTGGGCTTTACTGCTCTTTCTCCTCGATCTCTTCATTGATCACGATATCATCAGATTCCTGCTCTTTGTTCTCTTTTATGCCAAGTTTCTCCTGTGCCTTTTTCTTGGCCTTTCTCCAGTAGATGCCGACTGCTGCGCCGACGGCAATGATCACACCTGCAACTGCCTGGATGACATATGTCATGACAGAAGGATCGATATAGGCCTGACCATTGGCACCAAATACAAACAGGGCACAAACGAATACGAAAACAGCCGACAGGATCACATTACTTTTTTTCACAAATGTTACCTCCCAATTTCAGATTATGGTATTCATATAGTACTGCAGACCTCTTCTTCCGTCAAGCATTAGAATTTCGCTGACGGATCTTCTTTTGGATCGTCTGGATGATGTAGCGGCCGCCTGCCTCGACGGAATGATCCAGGTTGTATAGGTACGTATGCGCCAAACCATCGATCTGATCATGATATTCTTTGGTATGATCGAGCAGATCTTTGACGGTCTCAGCTGTCCGATCCAACTGATCCAGATCCAGGCTCTTGCCCAGCTGATCACGCAGCTTGATATTCAACGGCACTTCTTCGATCCTCTGATACTCCGGATTCTGGATCTTCATCGGCGTGTTGATAAACAGGATCGGCCGGAGCGTCGTAAACGCATATTCCCATGAAATACCGGACCAGTCCGTGATCAGCAGATCCGCTTCCATGATCGGGTTGTTAGAAGAGAAATCTGTCTGGATCTCTATGTCACCTGACGTATACTTTGCCTGAAGAACATTCATGTATTCTTTCTTCAAGCGCACTTCCTGCGGATGCGGCCTCACGATGATCTCGTACCCTTTTCCTTTCAACGCGTCCAGGATCTGCTCCAGGCAGCTGTCAACGATATTGTCCTTCTGCCACGACGGTGCGATCAGGATCTTCTTGATCTCATGCTCCGGATGCTCTGCTGTTGCATATGCAGCACGCATCTCGTCGATCAGCGGATATCCGACCTCGACCAGTTCCCGCTCCGGCAGGTTGTATACGGCAGCGATCTGCTCCTCTTCCGTTTTTTGATGGACCCCGCAGCAGAATACCGTGTCGAAGTGATCTGTACACCCTCTGCGCATGCCCATGTTGTTGCTGCCCATACCATGCTGGATAAAAATATACTCTATATCTTTGCGGATATAACTGCGTTTGATATGGAAATTCTCAAGATCGGGCATCGTCATGCAAACAACATCCGCATCCATCTTCATCATCAGCGTGATCAATCTGTTTTCCCCGATATAATAGCCTTTGATCCTTGGCTCTTCTTTCTCTAATTCAAAGATCTGATCATGGATGTCGCTGGTGACATAATGGATCGTCAGATTGGTGTTTTTAAGTATATATTCGATAAATCCTTTGAAATACTTGTAAAACCCGTTGCTTTCCGAATAGAACACCAGATGTTTGTTCCCGATAGAAAAGAATCTTTTATAATCGGCTCGTTCTTTTCTCTTCGTTTCGGAGAAGAAGGATTCCCTTTTCTTTTTTCCGATCCCCTGCAGTTCTTTTAATTGCCTGCGGCTTTCCTCAAGCTTTTCATAATCGATATATTTGCGTGGTTTGATGATCCAGTTCAGGATATACATCTGCAGGACAGCCATCAGGTTGCTGCAGACCCAGTAGAACGCTGTACCCACAAAAACGAACCAACCCAAGTATAAGGACAGCCCGACAGAAAGTATCGTTGTTCCATATTTATTGAAACGGGACTGCTCCGACTGCAGCACATTGCTGGCATTCTGCGCGATACATAAGATCCACGCGGAGATGCCCGCTATGATCGGGGACCAAAGCAAGCGAATGCCCTCACGGCTTGGTACCTGACCCAGATTGACCGGACCGAAAGACATATCGATCGTAGGATCATTGATGCCCTGACGGATGACACCGACTACACCCATCAGCAGAACCAGTTGTACGATGGTAGGTATGGTCGACGCCAAGGGACGATATTTATGTTCCTTAAAGAGCTTTGCCTGCTCTTCGGCGATCGTATCCGGCTGTCCGTAATACCTGACTTTGATCATATTGATATCCGGCTGGATCTTCACCATCTTGATCGAATTGAAGTAGGTCCACAATGACACCGGCAGCAGCACGATCTTACTGATGAACGTAAACAATATGATCGCAAGACCGTAATTCTTGCAAATGCCATAGGACCAGTTCATGATCCATCCCAGAAATGTGTACAAGTATTGCATGTTTATTGTTCCTCACTTTTTATCAATCATGATGCCTGTCAAAGATAATGAAGAGGTACGATCCTCAATATTATCGATCTCCATTTCGTTCTCCGGAATCGAGGGGAAATAGAATTCGAGTGACAAAACATTCGTGTCCTTGAAGACAGAGACCGGCACTTCAAAGTCGATCTGTTTTTTCTTTTCGCCGTTCATCGATACTGAGTCATCCAGATCGACCCCATTCGCTTTTAGTGTGAACGGGAGCGCGTATTTGGTATAGAGGTCAAAATGCACGTTCAGGGAACCGTCCGAAGGCAGATCCTTGATCGGAATATCATATCTCGCATAAGGACCATACATACGCGTCCGAAAACCGGTATTCATTCCAAATCCTTCTACACAGTAACAGTTTGCCGTTGCGTCCGTAGTAAAAGAAAGATACGTGCCGAGTTCATATTCCTCTACGTTCACGTCATCACGAAACTCGTCTATGGCCACGAGGTTTTCCAGATCACCGGCATAGGATCTTGTCATATACTCCGTAATGAATACATGACTGTTGCCCGTCTGATTGACAAAAACGTGCCTTTCTCTCTCCGCATCCTCCGGCAGCTGTGTGAAGTCGACGCCATATTCATCGTCATCTATTGTGACTCCAGCCAATTTGGACAGATACACATTCAGATCGAACAAAGAGACCGGTGCTTTCGATGTTTTATATGGTTCTGTGCTTCCTGCCTCTTTCACCAGGAAAAACGGCCATTCCGCAACGTTCAAATGACCATGGTCCGCCAATATGATGATTGTTGACGAATCATAGATACCCAGATCCTTCATGTTTTGCAGTACTTCCGCGACGAATCCCATACAACCGGTGATCTGGTCCATTCGTGTCAGATCTGTACCTTTCCGGCCATCCCGGCCCATCGTAAATTTGGCATGGGCGCCATGCATATGCAGGAAAAGCAGGTTCTTCTTAAGCTTATCGTTGATGCTGATGCCTTCTTTTCTGAATGCCTGGACCGTAGCCAGATCATCGACAACATACTCGTCGGTCTCTTTTTTCGCCTTGTTGAATTCCGAAGTCGAGAACCAGAAGCGTTTTTTCAAAACATGAGGTGCGAACTTCGACAGGTCCAGTTTGTACAGTTTTTTAGCAAACGTCTTATATGAACCGATCTGACCGCCATCATCAGAGAAGTTTTCAACGTATTCTGCGGTATCCGTTGAGAAAAGCACCGTATCTGAATAGATCTTCACCGTATAACCAGCATCATGCAGCCTGGAGAAACTGTTAGGCTTGGACCATACGTCATTCAGATAAGCTGAATATGTTTCCTCTTTTCGGAAAGGCTGGCCGGTAAACATCGATGGGACCGCGATGATCGTCCGCGCTCCGCTGGTGAGCGTATTCTCATAGTGGACAAAGCCCGTCAGCGCGTCCGTGTATTCCGGATTCAGCTCAATGAAGCTTTGATAGTATTGTTCATCCATCGTATCCAGCATCAGGATCACAATGTTTTCGTCCTGAGACATTTCATACATGCCCTCTTTGCTGATCTTCAAAGATGCATTCGTATTCGGATGATACGTCATCAATTGCATCGCCATCGCAGGGAGCTGTATCGCGGTAAGGAAAAGGGAAGCTATGACCAGTATGCGGGTGATCATGCCTTTTTTCTTCCGTACAAACCAGCTGATCACGAAAGGAAGCAGGATGCAAGCGACCCAGATCAGTGTATTGATCACTGCATATGTCTTGTACGCACTCCAATCCACTTTGCTTCCATCCATGACACCATAGTTCACGGCTAAAAGGTTTCCCTGTACATAAGCGCCTAATGCTCCACCGAACAACAGCTTTCGGAAGAAAACCTGTGCTTTCTCCGGTAGAACAAGGAAGAAAACCGAGATAATAATGAATGCCGCGATCGAAACCGCGCTGATCGTCTTCCATACAGGTCCGATACGGAACCACATCTCTTCCGCATTCGGTAAATATAAACTTAGCGGCCCATAAAACAGCACAGTAAAAACAAAGAACAAGATGATCACCATACTTAAGGCTGTATCTTTGATCCTTTTTTTCATTATGCGCTCTCCATTCCTTTCATATTTCCAGCAACTCTATTTTAGGGTAAAAGATGATCTACATATTTGACCGCCATATCATGCCAGTCACTCAGTACCGCTCCCATATTGGCACCACAGGATTCTCTGTACATCGCCCATACGAACCAATAGTATGCAATGATCGAAGTATATGCCATAAAGTGGAATTCCTTCGTCTCGGACCAATCTTCCCCAAGATATTCCCTGATAAATCTCCTTGCCTCTTCAAAACCGTACTTGGCATCTACGATATAGTATCCAACGTCGATACCGGGATCTGAGTATCCCGAATATTCCCAGTCGATCAGTATCACATTTCCGTCTGGTTTGATCATCCAGTTAGGTCTATATGTATCGCCATGACAGAAGCATTTTTCGATGCCATCTCCAACGGTCTGCTGATACAGACATCTGATCTTCTCTTTCAGCGGTTCATACTTTTCAAAACAATCCGCCTTTTTCTCCTTCAGTAATCGCTCCATCCGAAGCGCATCTTCCCACGGCTCCATTCCGTAGTCGACCGTGACAGGTACATTATGGAGTCTCTTGAGCACAGCTATGATCTTTTTAGAATCCTCAAAATCACTGTAATCCGGCTCCCTGAAAGCATCGATATACTTTGATATCTTCCAGCCTTCGATCACATCCATATAAATATATGTCGGATCTATTCCATATTCCTTCGCTTTTATCAAGGATGTTTTTTCATTCCTGCGGTTGATGATGCTTTCTGTACCATCCCCCGGATGACGATAGATATAATCCACATCACTGATCCGAAAAATAAAAGAGGTATTTGTCAATCCTTCACTGATCGTACGGAAATCAACAATGTCCTCCTCATCGCAGCGGAATACCAACTTGATGTTTCGGATGATATCACTATGTGCGTGAGAAATATAACCGGAGTCGAATTGTCGGAGCTGCTCAAAATAGTCGAACTCCTGGATCGTACCAGGTACATACTCTTTGAAATAGATCGGAGGCAATGTATCCAGATGATCTTTCAGCATCCATTCCCAGAATTTCTGATCATACGCACCAACGCTTCTATCTGACTCAGCAAGTTCCAAGAATGCATTGGCGAATCGTTCATTCCAGAATGCATGGCCAAGCATCATCAAGCCGCCGGTCTCCGCCTTCTCGATCCGAAAGATCCGGTTTTCCGCATCGATGTGCGCATACATTTCATCCTCAGTCCGGCTCGTGCTGTATCCGGAATAAAAAGCATCATACTCGTAACGATGAAACGGATTTTCTATATAATAACTGTCGCAGACACATATATAACTGTTTTTTATGTGGTCTCTGGCGACCAGCAGACTCTCGATATTGTTTTTGACATTATAGGCAGGGTTGAAGACCAATCTGACGCCATACTGCTCCTGAAGATAGGAGAAAGCATCCTTTTTATAACCGAGCACGATGGTGATGTCCTGGATGCCGGCTTCCTGCAGCTGCAGGATCTGACGATCGATCAGTCGCTCTCCGCGCACCTCATAAAGGCCTTTAGGCTGCTCAAGAGACAGCGGTATGAAACGAGTGGCGGAACCCGCAGACAGGATCACCGCCGAATCCACCTTATATGGTTCCAGTGCGCCGAGTCCCTTCTCTGTGATCGTACCCGACGCTTCATCGATCAGTCCTTTTTTTATCAAACCTGCATATGAACCTTTCGACTGAAGCGCCTGCAGTAAAGAAAGATCCGCATTGCATTGTGCTCTTCCTTCGATTGCTTCATAGAGATTATTCAGTATATAGAATTCTTCCCTCGTCATACCTGCATACCCGCTCTTAATATGCTTTGCTTCCATTGAAAACGCCGTTCCATACCGCTTTGGCGACAGGCCTTCTGGCGGAAACATATTCTTTTCCCGCAAGGAACAGCTTCTCAACTTTCAGACTGCTGATTTCTTCTTTAGGGATCTCATATGGGTTCGCAGACAGGAGTACCATATCCGCAACCTTTCCTTTTTCCAGACTTCCCCGTTCCTTTTCATCAAACGTTGTGAAGTATCCGTTGAACGTGCACATACGCAATGCATCCTGGATCGTTACAGCCTCGTTCATATTGGCATTGTTGACGGCTTTATCCATCCACACGATCGGGTCGGGAGAGGTACAAGGCGCATCTGAGCCAAAGGAAACTACGATCCCATTATCACGGAATGTCCGGATCGGATTCAGCCGGCTGCAACGCTCTTTACCCATAATGGATTCCAGATATGAGTCCGGTTCCTGTTTCCAGCCGATAAAGGCACTTTGTACCGGCATCTGGATCCCATATTCTTTACAGATCCTGATCCCATCCGGGGTAGGCAGACAATCATGGATGATGCCATGACGATGATCTTTTCGGGGATAGTCGTCAAGTGCTGCTTTCAGCGCTCTGGTCGCCTGATCAAATGCTTTATCGCCGATCGCATGCATCTCGATCTGAAGGCCCGCCCGATTCGCGGCCTTACAGAATTCGATCACTTTCTCATCGGAATAGTATAAAACACCCGTGCCCTGGATCTCATCGATATATGGCTCGAGCATCGCGGCATCGTGGGACCCGAAGCAGCCATCCAGTGCGCTTTCGAAGCATCCGCCGATCCTCTTCATCTTTCGTCTTTTCGCGACCTTGATATCCATAGGCTGCGGGAATACGCGCAGTTGGAACCCATTGGTCAGAGACTTGGCAAATAATTTCTCCAAGGTGATATCCAGGTTCATCGTAAATCCTACACCACTGACCGTATGGACCATACCGATGCCATGAGACGCCATGAAATCCACCGCATCCATCATGTTGCTGAAAAGTTCCAGAAGCGATAAAGAACTAGAGATATAATCAGAGAATTTAAAGAAAGCCTCCTGGTTCATTTCTCCTGTATCCGGATGATATCCACGAAGATCCTTTACCTTGTCGGTCATCTTTTCCAGCAGTTTGGAATTCACGATGCAGGCATGGCCATCGTATTTAACCACCATGATCTCCTTATCGGGGCACACCTCATCCAGTTCCTGACGGCTGATCAATCTTCCTTCTTCTACCGAATACGGAGACGCTCCGAAACAGATCAGCGTCTTGCTCTTGGATCGGCCGGCAAACGCGCGGATCATTTCCGCGATCTCCCGGTTGGACTTTGCATCCATTACATTCAATCCGGCCTGAAACGTGGAGAACGACGCGAAATGCTGATGAGAATCCACAAAGGACGGGATCAGGGCACGCGTACCGAGTTCAACTCTCTCGGCACCGGCATACTGATCCGGCAATTTATTTCCAACATAAACGATCCTTCCGCCATCTTCAACAAGATAACGAAACACTTCATCCTTCTGATTCACAGAGATGATGCTTCCCTCATAGCACTTCATCGGTTTTTATTCTCCTTTGCTCAGGTAGCTGGGATCCAGCTGTGCCAGCTCATAGTAGTTGTCTATTTCCATTATATCCTGTTTTCTGCATGGACGTATCTCGACTTTGTAGTTTTCCTTCTTCAAAACGAAGGGGATGAATTCCCAGAAATAATCCTTTCCGCCTGGTCCATAGAAGACCTCGGCAAAGTCTTTTTTCAATTTTTTGCAGTCCTCTGCCGTCCAGTACGAAATACCGTAGTAGTTATAACAGTACGTATTTCCCTTCTTATAGTCCGCCAGATATCCATCGGCCATCTTGAAACTCCAGTCGTCTGTTTCCATGGAATAGGAGCCCAGGATATTGCTGGCATATTGGTACTTAGTTATGACCCGGGGATTGGAGATGTACAGATCCGCCTCACAGAAATAGCACCCGTCATGAAGGGTATCAAACGATAAAAGTGCAGAGGAAATGTTGTTTGTACTCGCATAGTCCCTGTTTTCGACCAATTTGATAAAAGGATACTTTGTTTTAAGCGCTTCCAAAGCCTCGAACTTGTATCCACCGATCACCGTGATTTCTTTTATGCCTACAGCAACCAGTGCATCTAGCAATGTGTCTATGATCCTGACACCATTGACCGTGACCATCGGCTTCGGTCGGTCCGTTGTAGCCGGCATCATTCTTGATCCGAATCCTGCCGCAAGGATGATAGCTCTCTTTACACGATAGGGCTCAAGTGCTTGCACACCTTTTGCTGTAATGGTCATCTCATTATCGATCACATCAAGCTTTTGATCTTCTTTCAGCCTGTCCAGGCAATGCATCACGGCAGTTCCGGAAATACAAAGGGTATCACTGATCTGCCGGATGGAGGACCGACCTTTGTTCTCCCGTTCGAGATAGGCCAAAACCTCAAATTCGTATCGATTCAATGCCATAGAATCCTCCTTCAGAACCGGATTGTCTGGTCAGATCCAGAATTTCTCCGTCGGATCATGCATGTCTGCGTCTGTCAGTTGATCAAAAACATCCGGACTATCCTTCATCATCTGATAGATATGCGCCGCATAATTGATGTCATGGATCGAGACCCCGATATTGTATGCCAGTATTCTTTCCTTATCGTCTTCGCGCCCTGCGGATCTTCCATTCACGACGTCGCCTACTTCCGCATAATTCCTGAATTTGGCAAAATTCTTAAAGTGATCTACATGACCGGTATCATCTGCAAACACTTTATCGAAAAACAAGTCGCAGTTTGTAAAGCCGCGCGTATGGACGGGGACGACCAGTACGCCCTCATCAAACCACTCATCCGGCGCAATATCATTTTCAAAATACGTAGCGCAGGAGATGATCACATCGGACCCCTTGATGCACTCCTCAACACTATCAACGATCGTAAACTGTAGATTTTCAAAATCCTTGAACCTGTTCCGGAAGTCTTCTGCTTGATCTTTATAGCGAAGAAGTTTTACTTCCATCTTTCGATCCGCCATTGCTGCAAGCACGAGCATGCTTGTTCTTGCAACGTTTCCAAGCCCTATCATTCCGATCGTTTTCCAATTGCTCTTTGCGAATTGAAGGACAGAATGAGCAGCGACCGCGCCGGTTCTCATTGCAGTAATCCAGTTTCCATCCATAAGCGCAAGAAATTCACCAGAATCCGCATTAAAGAGAAGGATCTTGCTGTCCAAAGACGGCTTGCGTTCGGGATATCTGGTTACAACTTTCACACCGCCCCAGTTGGAATCGGCCGATCCGTGGACCAGACACGGCATAACATTACAGAATATGTTTCCAGGCATATTCATATGTGTTTTTGCCGGGAGAAAAGTTTGGTCTTTTCGCGCGATCATTTCACTGACCCACTCATAGCAATCCGCAGGGGAAATATGCAACGATCTGACATCATCAAAGCTGATAATCTTCATTTATGTATTCCTTCCCGCCATCCTTCGGCTGTTTATTTCTCTCCTAATGCATCCTTCATTGCCGCAATCAGCACGTCATTATCTTTCTCATTCCTGACTGCCAGCCGCAAATAATTCCTGCCCTTTGTCTTTGTCGTCAGTTCCTTGATCAAAAGATCATGCTTGATCAACAATCTCTTGAGCAATTCCTTGGGTGAGATGCCGGCTTCCAGTTCTACCATGACGTAATTGGCCTGCGAAGGAATGACTCTGACACCATCGATCTTGGAAAGTTCTTCCTGGAATCTTGCCCTTTCGGCGCGGATACGAACCAACGCAGCCGCATAATCCTTCTTGTACTTCTCTTCGATCTGCATATAAAACTCTCCGAAAGAGTTGATGTTCCAGATCGCAACGTCACTTTTCATTCTGGCAATGGTCTCCTCATTACCGGAAGCCAGGACTCCCAGGCGAAGTCCAGGGACACCATAGGATTTTGATATGCTCTTCATAACGAACAAATGCGGATTGTCAGAAAGGATATCTTGCTCGATCAATGAATTGTCAAGTTCATCCGCAAAATCAGCGAAGGATTCGTCTATGACCAGCTCGATCCCTTTCTTCTTTGACCATTCGATCAGTCGGAGCAGATCTGCTTTAGGAATGTAATTGCCGCTAGGATTATCCGGATTGACTACGATCAGATTTCGGATCTCCTTGTCATCAAAATACTTCATCAGATCATCTGCAGTATAGGAATAGTCGCTGTTATCCGGAATGAAGTCAACAGAATCCGCTCTGTCGTAGCGGTTTGGATATTCATCGAACGTCGGCCGGATAAATCCTGTCCTGCCCGTAAAATGACCCATAAGGCTTTTGATCAGCTCAGCCGCACCATTACCGACCAGGATGTTTTCCTGATGTACTCCAAAATTCTTAGCCGCCAACAAGCTATTGACCCGCATACCGCTCGGATACTCTGTCAACAGTGTATCAAAGCTTGCGCGAAGTTCATCCTTCATCTTTGCGGGTGGGAAATAGGGATTGACAAGATAGCAGAAATCCAGCAGTTTCGGATAGCGCCAATAACCACCATATCGGCTCTGGAGCAATTTCACGCGTTCATCCTCATCCGGGGAGAAAATGGATTCAGCAATATCCAGATCCTGGATATCATCGATTTCGTACCAACGCTGCCCTTCCAACCGCTTGGCTTTGATCTCCGGATCATCCAGCATGGTGATCACCCGGAGGACCTGTTCATAATACTCGTTCTGTCCCAGAGCAGACTGATAGGCATCAAGAAATGGTACGTAGTGGGTCACGGAAAAGTGTTTGCTGAATTTATACAAATTAACGGTCTTATAGTACTCTTTGATCTCTTCAAATTTGAACTTTTTCCCTGGGACAAAGGCTTCGATGGAATCATCCGGAGCGATTTTGACGCAGGTACCGTCCATCCAGGATTCATACTTGTCTACCAATGCAAGGGTATCGCGAGGATCGGATACCAATGCATCAAGAACGGCGTCCTCGAAGATCAGGTCTGATTCGAACAGAAGTGTATCTTCTTTTACCAGCCAGTCTTTGGCAAGAGCGAGGGAGTAGATATTATTCGTCTTATCATAGATCGGATTATGCACGTAAACGATCGGTGTTTTGATATCAAGCGTACTGATATAATCGATCAGTTTCTGCCCTTCGTAACCAACTACGATCACGATACGGGATAGTTGGTGCTTCTCGATCTGATGCAGCATCCTGTCGATCAAAGTGACTCCATTCACCTTTACCATACATTTCGTATTGTTTTGTGTGAGTTCCTTCAACCGCTTTCCCATACCGGCTACTAAAATGATAGCTTGCATAATATTGTCCTCCGCTTAAAGGATCCGACCGCTTCACTTGACCCCGGTCTCTTCATATATCTTTCTCAGTTTCTGCCGATCGATTTTTCCATTTTTGTTGATCGGCAGTTCGTCCATCTGCAGGAATATGTTGGGTATCATATATTTGGGAAGATCTTCTCTCAGACACTCGACGATCTGTTTGCGATCCACACTTCCTGTATAGCAGGCAACGATCTTATTCTTGATCTCATCGAACAGGCAGCTGGCCCGTGTCACCCCGTCGACCGCGTTCATGAACGTTTCGATCTCTTCCAGTTCGATACGATGGCCCATATGTTTGATCTGGAAGTCTTTGCGGGCCGCAAAGTAATACTGTCCATCTTCACGCAGTTCCGCCAGATCTCCGGTGCGATACATCAGCTCCGGATATTTGTCGTTCAGAGGATTCTGCACAAAAGCCTGGGCTGTCTTTTCCGGATTCCGATAGTAGCCGAGGCCAAGGCATGTGCCCAGAACACAGATCTCGCCGATCTCTCCCGTTTGTATGGGCTGATTCTGATCATTGAGATACAGGACTTCTTCATTTCTGAAAGGAACCCCCAAGGGAAGCTTTTCCGTGATCCCGAATTCCCGATCGATCACATAATACAGACAATTACAGGTGATCTCTGTCGGTCCGTACAGGTTTACGTACGTAGCTTCCGGAAGATAGTTTCTCCAGATATTCAGCATTTTGATCGGCATGACTTCTCCGGAAAACAATACGTTGCGCAGCGATTGCGGCACTTTGTACTTGAAAGCATTCACACCGGCTGCGATGCACAATGCGGAGACCGCCCAGATGATCGTAGTGATCTTTTGATCCTCCAGTACGTCCATCAACTTTTTGGGCATGGAGAAACAGACTCGGGGAATGATATACGTCGTGGCGCCTAAGTAGATCGTCGAATAGATATCCTTGACAGAAACGTCAAAATCGAACGGTGCCTGGTTCCCAAAAACCTCTTCAGCAGAAAAACCGAACGTCTCAACGAAGACCGAAATGAAATCCCGGACTGAACGATGCGAGATCAAAACTCCTTTGGGAACGCCCGTCGATCCGGACGTGCAGATCGCATATAGAGGATCTGTATCCAGGCTGCTCTCTTCCAAATGGCCAAGCAGGATATCATCCGGTTCTGTCTGCACAAGCTCTTCATATGCAAGTACAGGGATCGCGATCTCGCTCAGGAGCTCTTCCGAGAGATTTCCATGGATCGATACCACAGCCCGCGGCGCCATCTGATCGAATATCGTAAGGATCCGGTGCTTGGGCTGCGTAACATCGATCGGAACATAGAAATTCCGGCTTTTGGCAATGCCCATGAAAGCGCAAACACTTTCGATATTTCGGTCAATGATCACTGCGACCGGTTCGCAGACTGCATTCAGTTTCTGCGCAAAACCCGTAGCAAGGCGGCACGTTTTCTCGTACAGTTCCTGATACGTGATCAAATGCTCTTCATCAATGAAAGCCGGTTTATCGGGATACAACGCAGCCGACCGCTGCAAGTAATCAACGACAGTCATTCAACTTTCACCTTTCTCTACTTATCATTATCCATGGAACGATACTCCGTTTTCAGGCAGAAGAAATCATCGTTCCGATGCTTGGTATCGAACTGATAATTATATTCAAACATGTGGTACTCATGGACCAGATCATAATAGGGTGACTGCTCATCCTCCGTATCATAATAAGTCCCGTTCTTATCAAGATATCCATGCGCTGTAAAGACCGGCACCTCACGGCTCATATCTGCCAGGAATTTCTGGTACGCCGTCATCGGGACGTCCGCCAGTTCCATGACCGCCGCACCCAGGTAATTCACGCTGATATCTTCAAACGCTTTCTTTTGTGATCCATCCGGATCGATCTCATAATTTGCCCAAATGATCAACGGGGTCTCATAATGCTGGAATTTCTCATAATCATCCAGCTTACCGGTCGCCTTTCCATATAATGTTTTGAAAAAGGCGCTCTTGAATCCGGGACGGTGATCACCGAACATTACGATCAAAGTTGGATCGTCGGTTTGCCAGAAGTATTCCGTAAGTTTCTCGAAAGCTTCATCTGAGTAGTCGACCAGGTTTATGAAACGCTTGAACCCTTTATCTTTTTTGAACACGCCACTGACGGTGATATCCTGTTCGAAGTTGTCGAAATCCTTTGAATACCCACCATGATTCTGCATCGTAACGTTGAACATAAAGAAAGGTGCGTCGCTTTCTCTTTTCGCTTCCTCAAAGAACTCGATCACTTTGCGATAATTACCCGCATCGGAGATCCGGTTGCGGATATAATCCGCGTCCGTCATATCGTCCTCGATCGTCTCGATAGAGATGAATTCTTCAAAACCCAAGTGCGGATACGCCCGTGGGCGGCTGTATCCATTTGCCAGATACGGATGGAACGCGTCGTCTCCAGAATAACCCAGATCACGCATATTCCATACGATAGAAGGCGTGTTCTGACGAATATAGATCGCATAAGGAACAGCGTTATACGGCAGGAAAGCAATGGAGTTACCCGTCAGTACTTCGTATTCCGTGTTGGCCGTGCGGCCTCCGAACACGTCGGTGTGCAGATTTCCCACGATCACGTTCGTATCTCCCGATTCCTTCAGCTCATGGCAGAAAGCCAGCGGATCATCACTGAGTTCGACATTCTCGTAGGTAGTAAAATCCGTCAGGCTCTCATTCATGATGAAGATGATATTCGGGTACTGACGATCCTCCTCCAGCGCCGCGCTGTCACTGACATATCCCGACTGCTGCATCAGCTCTTCCGTTTTGGAAGCGCTGTACCCCTCCGGTTTATCTACCACCATGTAATAGAAGCCCCGTACGAAGTTCAGGATCTCACCATTCCTCTTATACGAGATCCCCATGGGGTTAAAGACTTTGACCTGCAGCCCTTGATGCAGTGGCCAGTCGGAAAGCGCGAAGAACCTGAAGACAAAGACACAGATCCCGATCGCCAGCACATCGTAAATGAATCTCCACTTTTTACGAAGATAGATCTCTTCCTTTGGCAGCCAGTTCATGACCGCACCGATCATGGCCATATCAAAGACAGCCATGAAAATACGCCAGCTGATACTGAACGAATAGTCACTGGCCACATTCAAAGCCGTACCGACAGTGTACAGATCAGCCGCATGGACCGGTTCGCCTCGGAATGTAAAGACGTAATAATTGACGATCGAGAATCCGACGATCGTGACATACGTCAGCATGGCGCTCCAACGCGTCCGATTCGTAATGGCATGATAGAACAAAAGGATCGCAACTGTCAGAATACAGTTAAAAAGGATGAACTTCGGTTCGATCTGGAAAAAGACGAATTTATGGATCCGTTCTGCCTGCACGAGTGCTCTGAGCGGGATCACGATCATGATCGCCAGATTCATCGGGATCCGGACCCATTTCGGCAGTTTCAGACGGAAACAAGGCAATACAACCATAATGATCGACAAGCCTACGTACTTCACGATCCTGCGGCGCATGTACCGCACGACTCCTCCGCTTGTCTTTGAATACCATGTGGGATGTGCAAAGAAAAGCACCAAAAGGCCGGCAAAAACAATGATGCGAAGGATCAACAGAATCCATTGCCGTTTGTCTTTAGGAAATGTGATGCACCCGACCAATTTGCTCTTACTCAGACGACTCTTCTCTTTCAATGAATGCATAAATACCTTTCTGTTATGATCCTGGATCAAAACTGTTCATACATGAAACTGACACTATCATAATGCGGGCCCCAGACGCCGTATATGAATACGATCAGGATCGCGGCATAGTAGATGATCCAGCGAAATACCAGCGGTTGTTCCGCGATCTTGTTCCGGATCTGGATGTTCTTCGTATGCAGATAATCGATAAACAACAGCACTAACACAGCCAGAAGCAGCACGATCCAATTGGCCGTATTCAGACCAGTGGTTGCAAGCGTTCCATCGACGATGAAGGAAAAATCCCACCATCCGACAAACGCGGATTTGAGCATCGCGTATCCGGTACGGAACGTTGCTGCCCGATCAAAGAATCTGCCGCACGTTACCACCAGGAATGTTCTCAGCATCTGAAAGACCCGAAATGAAAACATGTCTTCCTTGATGCCCAGAAATCCTCGTACTTTGGCATATACACCGGCAAGCAGCAAACTCGAAACGATCACCCCGCCATTCCAGATACCATAGGCGACATATTTCAGGCTCGAACCATGCCAGACACCGACCAAAAGGAAAACGATGAACGTTGCAAGATAGGAAGGGATCCTTTTCCCGAGATAGTCCCCGAACCATTTTCTTGCGCGTTTGCCCAGTCTGGTAGATGCTTTTGAAAGCGACAGCGGATAGAAGACATAATCTTTCATCCAGTCGCCCAAAGAAATATGCCATCTGCGCCAGAATTCTTCCAGCGATCTGGAGAAATACGGCTGCTCGAAGTTCTTTGTCAATTCAATGCCGAAGATCTGAGAAACACCTCTGGCGATCTCAATACCGCCCGCGAAATCGGCATACATCTGGATGCCATACAACGCAACGGCAAACCAGACCTCAGCGCCATGAAAACTGCCTCGATGGGAGAAAATATAGTCAACAGCGACGCCCATACGGTCCGCAATGACAAGCTTCTGGAAAAACCCCCAGAGGATCAACTGGGCGCCGAAGCATACGCGCTGATAATCGAATTTATGTCCTTCATACAATTGGCCCGCCAATTGATTGTATCTTGGGATCGGACCCTGCAGGATCTGTGGAAAGTAGGACATGAAGAGCGTAAATTTCGCTATATTACGATCCGGCTCTATTTTCGCCCGATATACGTCCGTCATGTACGATATCGCCTGCAGCGTATAGAACGAAATACCGATCGGCAGCAAGAACCTGAATCTTGGTATTTCGATACCGAATCTGCGCAGGATCAGGTTGCTGCCCGTAACAAAGATACCACTGTATTTCAAGAACGCAAGAATACCAAGATTGATCAGGATACCGAGGATCAGCAGGCGTTTGGATTTCTTCTTCGTACGTCCCTTTACTGCTTTTCTCTCTTCCGCTGTCAGGCTGTCCTTCTTTTCCTTTAATTCAAGTTTGCCTTTTGTCTGAATCTGCGCGATCCCTTTCGCGATATAAAATGTGACTACAGTCTGCCCAAGCATGATCAGGACCAACCACTCACTATTCAGCCAGAAAAAGACTAAACTGGCGGCAAGCAGAACGATCCACTGCAACCGTTTGGGGACGAGAAAATATAGAACGGCCGTCGCACCGATAAACAATATGAAGGGTAATGTTACAAATGCCATAATATGTTTTCTACTCTTCCTCTGTCAGTATAATTGAAACTTGAACTCCCTTAGCAATGAAAGACCCGTAGATCCTTCCCTGATCTGTATCCTGATAAGGAAGGACCGTATAGATGTAATCTCCGCTGCCCAGGATCTCTTTATCTATGAGTGAATATGATTTCTCCTCCGTATCAGGGATATCTGCGATCATTCTCCAGGCTTTGTCTCCACTGATCGTAGTTTTGCGATACACCTGGTATCCATGAGCTTTTTTGGATCGATTCCATGAAACTGTGATCTGATCATCCACATATTTCGCTCCGTTTAAGGCCGGCGCTTTGATCTTATAATTCCTGGCTCCATTCTCGAGTTCGACATCCAAACAATACTGGCTGATCTCGCCGTAATACTTATCTCTGGCGAGATCCCAATCCGTATACTCTTTCTGTCCCCGCTTGTCCTCAAATCCATACTGATCCTTTAGATATTTGCCGAGATAATACGTCGCTTTCAATGAGCCGTGGACATTGGTATGTGATTCATCATAATAGTCCGCATGCGGCTGCAGTCCGATCTCATCGCTCTTATCGCTGAGATCCAAAAGGTCGAATCCCCGTTCTGTGACGATCTCACTTAATCCGTCGATCCATTGCGCTTCAGACTCAGACAGCGGCGGGATCATGAAGAGGATCTTCACTTGCTCTTCTTCACAGAAATCCATGAAGTCCAGAAGTGTTTCCTTTTGTTTTTCTTTATCGATCGTTACTACCTCTTCTTCCGTCTCCGCAAATTCCTCATCGTTTCCGGGCTCTTCTTTCTTCTTGGTGAACCCCAGGAATTTCGTATAATGCGAAGCTCCTTTGATCCCGTTAGAAACTCTCCTGAACGAGGAAGACGTAAGCTCCTCCCAGCGGGAATGAAAACGGATCGGTGGATAGTAATACTCCATACGGGAAAGTCCGGTCGCCCCCATTTCATCCAGCAGCGTTTTGAGCATCGCCAGTTTGTTCTGGGAAAGGGGCATATAATCCACCATATAGTGGAGCCTGTCTTCTGTGATGTCCGTCACATAAAAAGTGGGAAGATTGATGATATACAGTGCATCAGGCTGGGTTTTTCTTGCATCTTCTACGATATATTTTATGGCATGGGCGGGCATATTAGGGACAGCATAGGAGTACACGGTGATCCCAAAATCGTTCCATCCCACCGGAGGCTGCCAGAAAGCATATACTTTGCTCGTGCCGATATAGACCGCATCCAACGTCTCCTTTTTTTCTTTCTGAAAACCATGGATCGTCTGGTAGATGCGGAAATCATTGACCACGAACATCCTTCGTACCGGGAAGGCAAAAATGATGATCCCTATGATCAAAAAACAGATCGGTTTCAGCAATTTCTTCATATTATCTCAGATACTTTCCTTTCACATTTCCATGTAATCCGACTGACTTCTTACGCATCTCTTCCTATGCTTTCTCAGCCTGATCCGTCCTGCCTGTCCTCTTTTTCAGATACCGCTCGGTACAAAACGAGATGATCGCCTTAATCAATATCGCACTGACAAGTGTACCGAAAAATATCAGCAGTGCCTTTACTTTCTTAGACGATCCTGCCGCGTAATACGGTACCAGCCTGCGGAAAACGTCCTGCATCAAATACATTGGCAGACTGATCGATCCCAGAAACATGCAGAATTTATTCTGAAACCATTGATGATGGACCAAATAGCCGCTTTCACTGAAGGAGATCGTGACCGCTATGCAGAGCAGTAAGCAGATGATGCCTCCATAGGTACTGGATCGGTTGCTGCATATGTACATAAACGCGCTTCCATACGTAACGAACCCAATACCTGTCAAAAGCCATCTTTTCCTCTCGGAAAACGTCTGCTCCCTCAACCTTCTCGCAAGTTCATAGCAAGTGGTCCCTAATGATATATCAGCAATGGCTCTTATATTCGTCTTATAGATCACGGAGATCCATTCATTGGATTCTCCCAGTGTACCCGTATTCTTGATCAAGGCGCCTATGATCAATGTGCCAAAGACCGGCGCCCAGACAAGGGTGAACATATCGTAATACTTTCTGCAGACAGGATATAGGATGGCCATGGCGATCAGCATGGAGCTCAGATACCAGGCAACACCAATCAGATTCATCGATCCGATCCCTGATCTTTGCAAAAAGAGCAAGGAAGGTACCATTGAAAGAACTTTCCAAAAACCGAATTTGGTCCCCGTGGCCAAACGTACAAAAAAAGAAACCGCACATATCGGAAGATAATACAACCAGATCTGCTTGCATTTTTTCCATATGTACCCGGCAGTCTCAACTCCTATAGATGTCTCCTGTTCTGTCCGGCTCAGACGATAGATCGTCATTGCCATAAGCGCGCCGGAGACCAGGAAGAAAAAATCCACCCCTATATTCCCGTTTTGAGCAGGCGTAAATCTGAAACTGCCCAGACGGAACAAAACGATCTCTCTGTTCCATAGATCTTTATTCACATGAAAGATGATGATGATCGAAGCAAAAACGAATCGCATCAGCTCGATAAGGCCGTTCTTTTTATACTTCTTTTTCATATGCATTCGTTCTTCCTTCTTTCATCATCATTCTGATCATGCACTGCGAAAACACTGTGTGTTACTGAATATAAGGATGCGGCACCTGCTTACGCTTGAGCATGGCATCGATATTCTCTTTGTGCCGCTCCGGAATGATCTGCAGATAATCGTTCAGGAACTCTTCCCCTCTGTCTTCAAGGAAGATCGGTTTGCACACATCCAGGATCTCCTGATCGATAAAGACGCCTGTGTGGTCTCTGTCATATAAACGGTATACGGCATCGATGTATGGTTTGGCAAACGTCTTTACCGTCGCCATATCACCCTTTTCAGCTGCCTTCAGGATGATCTGCTTGCGCGGGTATGTGCGTTCCCAGGCGCTGATACGATCACTGGTCAGACGCTTCTGTTTTTGATACTCCAGAACCGGCTTTTTGATCTTTTTGATCTCTTCCTGCACCTGATGCAGTTGATCCTTTTTCTCCTTGAACGCGGCCGCTTCTTCTTCCGTCCAATGGTTCCATTCCAGTGTCGGGATCTCCAGGGCAGGTCTGCTCTCTCTGACACCTGCCGGTACAGATTCCATGGTCATATCACGATGTTGTGCCTCGATGTGCCACTCTCTGCAGAAAACTTCAGCTTTCTGGTGGATCATTCCATTGATCGTTCTGGTAAAGATCGTGGAGAACCGTTTGACGGCTTCATCCATAGAACCGGAAACGGCGCAGGCACAGGCAGCGCAGTACTGCAGATAAGGACTACGTCCAAACACCTGCATATAATGCTCCATCTGTTCGACCATCTGCAGGCCTCGCCGTACATTGCCGCGGCCAGTGCGGATATATTCCCCTGTCATCAAATATTGATCACCGATGATCGTATGAACGCTGTCCGGGCAGAGCTCCTTTAAGCTTTCCAGTGCGCTGCTGATCGTTGCGATATCGTCATCATCGATGGCAAAATATAAGTTTTTTGTCAGCTCAAGTGTCTCCAGCAGCATTTTGTTTTCAGGAGTTTCTGTGAACGTGCAATGTTCGGGATCTCCCTTTTGTGTGCTGATGAACCGACTGACGGTCCAGAAATCAGGATGGGTGATGTAGTATGACCACAGAACACCGCTCATGACCTTCGACTCGAAAGGCACCGCAATATGCCAGTTCTTAAGGTCTTTCAGGTTTTGTACGTCGAAGAAATGCGCTCCGTATCCGCTGACTTTCCTGATGTACCTGTGTTTCTTCTCCGGCGACCGGATCACCATCGGATCGGCCGCTACTTCGAGCTCCATCTTTTGATCAAAGGAAAGCATGGACTCGGCCCATCGAGCAAGAGGCTCAGCTTTCATGGACCATTCCACCGCTTCGGTCTCACGCAGCAGGACTGTCTCCTCCATGAGTTTTTCTTTATAATCGAAATATGCGGTAGTCAGCAGTTCCGGCTCTATAGCCGGTTCGAAATCTTCTGACATGACGTTCCAGGGAATAAAGAAGTTTGAAGCGCTGTAAGCCTTGAATTTTTCTCCAGGCGGGAATTCCCGCCAGCCTCCACCATAGAATTGATCCAAGGCTCTGCGGGTCTGCCGCGGCGCCGCCAATCGAACGCCTTCGACCTCAAGATAGATCGGATCCGCGAACCATTCATTTTTGAAATTGGCAAATCCCTCATATTTGCCGCCGCTGCTGTGGAAACACCACTCGGAATCTTTGGAAGGGATCATGGAGCGGAAGCTTTCTTCCACGATGCGCAGCGCTTCTTCACGCCCTTTCTCCTGTACGATCTGCTGTACTTCCTTCCAACGGTCGACGAAAGCCTGAGAGCGGTATTTGGAACGTCGTTTCATCCAGCAAAGCAATTCCTCCCAGACAAGGAATTCGGTCTTTGCTTTGACCCGCAGTTCCGGATCATCTGGCAGCGGAAACAACGTAAAAACATCAACGGAAACACCATGATGTCCTCCCAGCGGCGTCGTGCTGAAGGGACAGCTGGTACGGAAATTACTGAAACGGCTGAAGATCAACGGATAATCTTTTTCCAGTTTCATATCGATCAATCCGTAACCTTCGGGCAGTTTCCCCTGTGCAGCTACTTCCCGGAGCTTGAGATAGTCTTCCTCGTACATGACGACATCAACGTCATTGTCCCATGGAATGATGCCCTTATGGCGTACGGCACCGATCAGGCCGCCAAAGCAGATATAGTACTTGATATCGTTCTCTCGGCAGACCTTGTCCAGGACGGCGAGCTGATCCACGATAGTCCGCTGCCAGTCTCTCGGCGTCCGGGCATTAGGTACATAATACAGATTATTGACTGATCTCATATAAATGCCTCCGATGTGTCTTGGGATACTTGATTATTTATTATGCAGATCGTTCTTGATACGAGTCGTGGAGATCTCAGGTGTGCGCGGAAGATAAACGACCTCTACACCTTCCTCTTTCAGGAAATCAAACTTGCCTTCCCAGTCATTGCCCATGACAAACGTATCGATTTGATACAGGTGTACGTCGGTACGCTTCTGTTCCCATCCTTCTTCAGGAATGACAAGATCGACAGCACGCAGGGCTTCCAGCATCTTTTTTCGCTCTTCATAGGTGAAATA
>JAILDJ010000248.1 GCA_024689505.1 Clostridiales bacterium | reverse complement strand
TCCCCTCCCGGCAGCAGAGGGAGAAGCCGGCAGCCCCCGGGATCTGATCGGGCGTGAAGACTACATGCTTCTCATGAACATGGCCAAAGGCGGACCTGAAGAATCGAAATGGAGAAGGATGATCCACGTCCAGATGGATATCACCGCGCCCCTGTACTGGTGGAAGGAATTCGACACCTACAAGGTTGGCACCGTCTCCAATTCCTGCAGCACGATGCGGACGATCCACGAGAAGGCGTTCAGACCGGAGGATTTTTCCTGCGAGCATCTGCTGCCGGAACCCGGCTGCCTGGCCGGATATGCGGGCGGAGACCGTTCCCCCGCAGAGCTTCTGCGTCTGACGGTCGATACGCTGAACGCAGCGAGGGCAGCCTTTCTCGAAACCGGGGACAAAAGATACTGGTGGCAGCTGATCCAGCTGCTGCCGAGCTCCTATAACCAGCACAGGACGATCGACCTGAATTATGAGGTGCTGCGGAGCCAGTACCGGGAGCGGAAGAATCACAAGCTTGACGAGTGGAGAGATTACTGCGCTTTCATCCGGGAACTCCCGTACAGTGAGTTTATCACGCTGAAGCAGGACTGATCCTTTATATCAAAATGAATGATCCCCCTGGCAGAAGATCTGCCAGGGGGATCATTCGTTTTTCAGCTCTTGCCGGACAAAGAGACTGCGTTTCCTGCCTCATCCGGTACAAAATAGGTGCTGCGTATCTCACGATAAACACCCTCGACATCTCTCTCCGAGAGGATCCGATACAGCTTCTCATGTGCCAGATACAGTTCTTCTGCGCGTCCCTCTTTCAGCATCAGCTTCACGCTTTCCATCCGCATATCGTATGTCATGGTACGGACCGTCCCTGCAATCCGGGAAACGATACGATTATGAGAGAGATTCATCATAGCTTCATGAAATGCATCGTCGTTTGCAAACACATCTTCAACCGACGGTTTCTTTTGCAGGCAGGCGCTCTTAAGAGCGGAAAGAGGTTCTTCAAGAGACCTGATTTCCTCGTCTGACGCGTTGCGGATCACCACCAGCATAGTCCCGGTCTCCATGATCTCCCGCAGATCCATCAGCTCATCGTAGCTGTCGCCGCGGCCGAGGATCACGCCGTACAGGAGGGGGCTGATCATCGGCTCGGAAAAGCCGCTGCAGACAAAGGTCCCGACCGGGCGACGGATCTCCAGCACGCCCATGGCGACGAGGATCTTGATCGCCTCGCGGACCGTATTGCGGGCGACGCCGAAACGTTCGGCAAGCTCCACTTCGGTGGGGATCTGATCGCCGGGTACGATCTCTCCTTCCAGCAGCCGCTGGGTAAGTGTATCTATGATCTGCTGGACCGCATTGTTGTTGATTTTCTGGACATCCACGGCAACTCCTCCATTATTCAACATTGAACATTGATAGAACTGTAACAGACTTCGGTGACATTGTCAAGAAAGCTCTTGTTCTTTTATACAAAACATACAAAAAGGCTGTCGTAAAATTGGTGCTTCCTCCAAATCTTTATAAAATTTGCGCAAACCGCTTGACAGAATCCGGAGAAGGAAGTATGATGTCATTGCTCAATGTTGAACATTGAGTAATAAAGACAAGATCAATTGTCCATCCGATTCTCTCCTCTGCAACCCTTACACCTACAGAATAAACACCCATCTGGGAAAGGAGTCTCCACATGAAGGAATATCTCAGCATCACAGACCTGCAGAACAAATGCGTTGATCTGAAAAAGCATGTCGTCGACATGATCTGGAAAGCCCAAAGCGGCCACCCGGGCGGTTCGCTCTCCGTGGCGGACTTTATGACAGCCTGCTACTTCCGGTATATGAATGTGGATCCGGAGAATCCCCGCTGGGAAGACAGAGACCGCTTTGTCCTGTCCAAGGGCCATGTCTGCCCCGCTCAGTATGCGGCGCTGGCCATGAAAGGCTACTTCCCCATGGAAGTGCTGGACACGCTGCGCAAGGAAGGCTCCCCTCTTCAGGGCCATCCCAGCATGAACAAGTGCCCCGGCATCGACATCTCCACCGGTTCCCTCGGTCAGGGACTTGCCTGCGCGGTCGGTATGGCGCTGGCTGCAAAGCTGGACGGAAAAGACTACCGTGTCTTCTCTGCTTTGGGTGACGGTGAGTGCGACGAAGGCGAGATCTGGGAAGCCTGCGGCACCGCACACAAGTACGGTCTGGATAACCTGGTCGTGTTCGTGGACTGGAACAATCTCCAGCTGGACGGCACCTGCGATGAGATCATGCCTCTCGTCGATCTGAGGAAGAAGTTTGAGGCTTTCGGCTTCGAGGTGTATTCCTGCAACGGCAACGACATGGCCGAGCTGGTAGAGGTCATGGATAAAGCGCTGGCTTCCCAGAACGGTCTGCCCAAGTGCATCGTGGGTAAGACGGTAAAAGGCAACGGCGTAAGCTTCATGGAAAATCAGGTGGGCTGGCACGGTGTTGCCCCCAACGACGAACAGTACAGGCAGGCTATGGCAGAACTGGACAGCCAGTACGTCAAGTGAGGAGGATATAAAAATGAATTTCGAAAAGAAGATCCCCACCCGCAACGGCTTCGGCGATGAGATCGTCGCCCTGGGCAAAGAGAATAAAAACATCCTCGTGGTGGACGCCGACATCGGAAAGAGCTGCAAGACCGGCGACTTCCGCAAGCAGCTGCCCGAACAGTACCTGAACGTGGGCATCGCCGAGCAGAACTGCGCCGGCGTGGCAGCAGGTCTCGCCACCTGCGGAAAGATCCCCTTCGTGGTCACCTATGCGGCTTTCGGCTCCATGCGCATCTGTGAAATGATCCGCCAGGAGATCGCCTATCCCAGGCTGAACGTCAAGATCGCCTGCTCCCACGGCGGTGTTACACCGGCAAACGACGGCGCCAGCCATCAGGCCATCGAGGACATGGGTATCCTCCGCACGATTCCCAACATGACGGTGATCATGCCTGCCGATTATGCATCTACGCGCAAACTGGTCCGCGCCGCAGCGGAATTCGACGGTCCGGTCTATCTGCGGTTTACCCGCGACGCTGTCCCCGTGATCTATGATGAGAACGAGGAGTTCGAGATCGGCAAGGCCAAGAAGCTCCGCGACGGCAAAGACGTGGCGATCCTCGCGAACGGCGACACGGTCCGTCTGGCTCTTGAAGCCGCCGAGGTCCTGGCTGAAAACGGCATCGAAGCCCGCGTCTACGACTTCCATACCATTAAGCCTCTGGACGAGGATGTCGTGAATGCCTGCATCGACGAGATCGGCAGAATCGTCACTGTTGAAGATCACAACATTCTGAACGGCCTGGGCAGTGCTGTCTGCGAGATGGTCGCCGAGGCCGGAAAAGGCAAAGTCAAGCGCATCGGCATTCAGGATCAGTTCGGTCAGTCTGCCCCCTATGAGCGCCTGCTCGCCATGAACGGCGTCACGGTGGAGAACATCGTGGATGAGGCGGAAAAACTGGTGAAAGCGTAAGGAGAAAACGATGAAGGTATTTATGATCGGTGCGGGCGACATTGCCCGCCATCACGGCAGAGCCGTCGTCCGTCTGGACGGCGAAGTCATCGGTGTCTATGACGTGAGCGAGAAGAATCTGGAGATCTACCGCGACGAGTTCGGATGCCCCTCCTGCTCTTATGCCGAGATCGAAGACTATGTAGTACAGGCTGATTATGTAGTCATCTCCACCCCGCCTACGAAGCGGCTCGACTACGTGGAAATGGTTCTCAAACATCATGTTGCCTGCTACATGGAAAAGCCCGTCGCCTGCACGATGGAAGATGCCATGAAG
>JAILDJ010000234.1 GCA_024689505.1 Clostridiales bacterium | reverse complement strand
ACATCGACTTCCGCGGTCTGTGTCACGGGACTGGTCGTACATGACACGGCGACCTATTGGTCAGCTTTCGGCAAAGCCATCATTTTGATCCTGATCCAGATCGGCGGTCTGGGCCTGGTCACCGTAACAGCGTTCTTCGCTCTGGTCTCCGGAAGAAGGATCTCCTTGTTCCAGCGAAGCCTGCTGCAGGAGAGCGTTTCCGCACCTCAGGTCGGCGGCATCGTGAAGATGGTGCGGTTCATCTGCATCGTCGTCTTCGTGATCGAATTACTCGGCGCCATAGTGATGATGCCGACGTTTTGTAAGGCCTACGGTACTGCCGGCATCTGGATGTCCGTGTTCCATTCAGTTTCCGCGTTTTGTAATGCCGGATTCGACGTGATGGGCGGCCGGACAGGAAAGTATTCATCATTGACCGCTTTCAGCGCCAACCCAGGCATCGTCATGCCGATCTGCCTGTTGATCATCATCGGCGGCATCGGGTTCATGACGTGGCGGGACATGGTGGACAATCGCCTGCACTTCAAGAAATACCGCATGCAGAGCAAAGTCATCATCATGACGACTTTTATTCTGATCCTTCTGCCTGCTGTCCTGTATTTCCTCCATGATTTTGCTGCCTATCCACTGAAGGAGCGTCTCTCGCTCGCTTTTTTCCAGGCAGTGACCCCAAGGACGGCAGGGTTCAACACCGCTGATCTGTCTTCGATGACGAGCACAGGGCGGACTGTGATGATCGCCCTGATGCTGATCGGCGGTTCTCCCGGTTCTACGGCAGGCGGTATCAAGACCACGACGATCGCGGTGCTCGCGGCCAATACCATCGGGATCATCCGCAGAAAAAAGAGTGTAAAGATGTTCGGCCGCAGGATCGAAGACAGTATCATCAAGACGGCTGCGGCACTGCTGACGTTGTACCTGTGCTTCGCCATCACCAGCGCCTGTATCATCAGTGCTATAGAAAACCTCCCGATCGGAGCCTGTTTGTTCGAAACGGTCTCCGCCATCGGTACGGTGGGTCTGTCCTTAGGGCTTACACCATCTCTGGGGCTGATATCGCATATCATACTGATCCTGTTGATGTTCTTCGGCCGCGTGGGCGGTCTTACATTTTTATTTGCGGCCATCAACAGCAACGGGGTGGAGGTCTCACAGTATCCGATCGAAAAGATCCATGTGGGGTAAAAGGAGTTAAGAGAATATGAAATCTATTTTATTGATAGGACTGAATCGACTGGGTTCGCTTTTGGCCATGCAGCTGCATGCACAGGGACACCAGATCATGGCGGTGGACAGGAATGAAGAGCGTATCAACAGCATCATGCCGTTCGTGACGGACGCACAGATCGGCGACAGTACGAACGAAGCGTTTCTGAGATCGTTGGGGATCAACAATTACGACGTGTGCATCGTGACCATCGGCAGCGACTTCCAAAGCTCGCTGGAAACGACATCATTGCTCAAGGAACTGGGCGGAAAACTGGTCATCGCACGGGCAGAACGCGACGTGCAGGAAAAATTCCTGCTGCGCAATGGTGCTGACGAGGTGCTGAACCCTGAGAAGCATATCGCAGAATGGGCGGCCATCCGCTATGCCTCCAATCACGTGCTGGATTATATCAAACTGGATGAAAACCACGCGATCTATGAGGTCCCGGTACCGGCAGAATGGGCCGGCAAGAGCATCGGCAAGATCGATATCCGCAAGAAATACGGGATCAACATCATGGCGCTCAAATCCAACGGGAAGATGGATCTGTCCATCACACATGAGACCGTATTGGACAATGGGATGACGATGATGGTGCTGGGAGAAAAGAAGGCCATCCAGAAATGCTTCCATATGTAATCATGGCCGTCAGTCAGGGAGGAAGAAATAGTATCATGGTTTTTGTGTTTTTAGGTATTGCTGTAGTTGCAATGTTTGTCTGCGGATACTTTCTTCTGGATCATCTCAGAGGATTCATGAAGAATGTTTTCCGGGACACGTATGGCGACGATGAACCAATCAAGGAAAAAAAGATGGTCGTTTCTGAAGATGAGGAACTGAAGGAAAAAGGCCAGTTCGCGTATGATGATCTGCTGGAAGAAGCAGAGCCGCAAAAGTGACAGTAGAATGCTCTTGCATTCGATGGTATAATGCTGTATAAATCATCAGCAGTAAAGGAAGAAAGACCATGAGCAGGACTGTCGAAGCCGGTGAACATATACTCGTTTGTATATCCCCTTCGCCTTCGAACCCTAAGGTGGTTACGGAAGCGGTCAAAATGGCGGAAGCGTTTCAAGCTACTTTGACCGCATTGTACGTCAAACCGACCGATTATGATTCTCTGTCTGAAAACGACAAGCAACGACTGCAGAGGAATCTTTCCCATGCAGAGCAAAGCGGGGCTTCCATCACGACGATCGTCGGAGACGACGTACCGGCGCAGATCGCGGAGTATGCCCGCATTTCCAATACGACAAAGATCGTGGTCGGAAGAAGCGGCATGAAACGGCGGCACTTCTTGGGGAGGCAGCCGCTGACGGAGCAGATCATTCAGAACGTTCCGGACATAGACGTTTATATCATCCCGGATTCTTCTGCGGACCTGAAACCGCGGACGGAGCATTCTCTGATCACGGAAGAGATTCGGCCGACGCTGACAGACCTGGTCAAAACGATAGCCCTCTTGATCCTGGCTTTGGCGATCGGACTGGTCTTTACGCGGTTCGGCTTTTCGGAGTCCAATATCATCACGGTCTTCATCCTGGGCGTTCTGGGGATCTCGGTGTTCACGGTCAGCCCCTTGTACAGTATCGTAGGGTCGCTGGCCAGCGTCTTGCTGTTCAACTGGTTCTTCATCGAGCCCAGGTTCAGTTTTCACACGTATGAAACGGAATACGCGGTGACCTTTGCCATCATGCTGACATCGTCTTTGATCACGGGTACGCTGGCGAACCGGATCAAAAGAAATGCAAGGCAGGCCGCACGGGAAGCGTTCCGCACGAAGGTGCTGCTGGATACGACCCAGCTGCTGCAGAAGGCAGGCAAGGCGGAAGAAGTGCTGCAGATCACTGCGCATCAGATCGCGACGCTGCTCAACCGCGAGGTGACCATCTATCCGCCGGGA
>JAILDJ010000233.1 GCA_024689505.1 Clostridiales bacterium | reverse complement strand
CCAAGCGAATGAGTATATAGGGACATGGCCCCCTTCTTATTTCAGAATTCAAACGACCGTGTTCGGCAGATCAAAAACGATGTCTTCAATATGAGCTGCCAATTCCTTCTGTTCGGCGCGGCTCATGTCCTTCATATAGATAGGCTTGCCGAAATAAGCATGGATCTCAGCGGGTTCGATGCTGAGACCTTTGTTACTTTCAAAGATACGATGTGTTCCATCGACAAAGACCGGAACGACAGCGGTCTTCGCGATACTGGCAGGTTTCAGACTGCCGGCTTTGAAAGGATTATGGGAATCACTGCGACTGCGGGTACCTTCCGGATAGATCGCCATATTCAGTCCCTGCTTCATGAGGTCTCCGGCTTTGAGGATGACCTCCATGGACTGGCGCAGATCACTGCGGTCCATGAAAAGACCACCGATCATACGGACCCACAAAGAAATGCCCGGGGCTTTTTTCAATTCTTTCTTCGCGATGAAAGCGGTCGGCGCTTCCATGACCTGCATCAGGACCGGAACGTCGAATATGCTTTGATGGTTACTGACGAAGAGGACCCCTTTCTCCTCAGGCAAATTTTCCAGACCGTGGTAAACAACACGGGCACCGGTTGCATCCATCAGTTTTTTTGCCATTTCACGGATCAGATCGTATCCCGGCTTCCAGTCGCCATTTTCATAGGCGCGGAGCGCTTGTTTTTTTCTGCGCGGCGTAAGAACTTGTTTTATATAAAAGCCGACAGCTCGTAATGTGTATTTCAGCATGACGGACCTCCTTTGCATGCAATGTATATCAGTATCTTACTATAAATGTATCACTTTTTCAATGCCGCTTACAGATCTTCCTCAGAAATCGTCTGATTTTGGGATGGATCATGGAAGAAGCGATAGATGGAAGATGCGGCGCGCCGGTCGATGGAGGAGGCCTGCATCAATTCTTCTTCGGAGAGCCCGCGGATCGTATCGATCGAGCCGAAGGTCTGCAGCAGATCTTTCCGCCGTTTGGGGCCGATGTGTTCGATCTGATCCAGGATCGAGGCCACCTGGTTTTGTGAACGCAAACGTTTGTGATAAGTGATAGCGAAGCGATGCGCTTCATCCTGGATGCGGGTGATCAGCATCAAGGCTTCATGATAGGTATCCAGAGAGTATTCGATATCCTGATAGATGAGGCCGCGGGTACGGTGACGGTCGTCCTTGACCATGCCGGCCACAGGGATCTCCAGATTGAAGCGGCGCAGCACATCCTCACAGATCTGCACCTGACCGCGGCCGCCGTCCATGAGGATCAGGTCGGGCAGACGGGTGAATTTGCCAAGGGAGATGTCTGTCTGATCCGCGCTCATCTTGCGCATTTCATCAAAGGCATGTCGGAAACGGCGCGTCAGGACTTCCTCCATGCTGGCGTAATCGTTGGCGCCCTGGACGGTCTGGATACGGAATTTGCGGTAATCACTGTTCTTAGGCCGGCCATTTTCATAGACGATCATGGAGCCGACCGACTGGAAACCGAAGGTGTTGGAAATATCATAGGCTTCAATACGCTCTGGGAAACTATCTTCATCTAAACCGAGGCAATCGGCCAGCTGTTGGAGGGCGCCGAAGGTGCGCAGCTCATCCTGTCGCATTTTCTCAGCAAACTGAGTCAAGGTGATCTGCGCGTTCTGCAAAGCAAGCTGCATCAAGTGTGCCTTCTCACCGCGCTGCGGCACAAGGATGTGCACGCGGCTGTCCTTCTGCACGGAAAGCCAGTCCTCCAAAGTCTCCCGGTCGTCAGGCTCGACGGAGACCAGCAGTTCTTTGGGAACGAAAGGTGTACCGCTGTAAAATTGCTGGATGAAGGCGGCCACGATCTCGGAAGGCATATCCACGTCAGCACCATCCATGAAGAAGTGTTCCCGACCGATAAGTTTGCCTCCACGGATGAAGAAGGTCTGGACCAAGGCGGTTTCCTCTCCCAGTGCCAGTGCGATCACGTCCCGGTCATCCTCGGAACCTGCATGATCGATGCGCTGTTTCTGTCCCAGCTTTTTCAGGTTCTCGATCTGATCCCGATAGATGGCCGCCTGCTCGAAATCCAGAGCGTCCGAAGCGGCCAACATCTTTTCCCGGATCCCATCGGTGACGATCTGATAATGACCGTTCAAAAGCTCCAGTGCCTGATCGACGGAAGCACGGTACGTCTCGGGATCGACCTTACCGGTACAGGGGCCCATGCACTGCCCAATGTGATAATTCAGACAAGGCCGCTCCTTGCCGATGTCTCGCGGCAGATCCCGGTTGCAGTGGCGCAGGGCCCAGATGTTTTTCAACATATCCAAGGTTTCACGCATACTGCTGACGTTGGTATATGGACCGAAATACCGGGCATCGTCCCTTTGGACGCGGCGGGTGACAAAGATGCGGGGATACATTTCACCCACAGTGACCTTGATATAGGGGTACTGTTTGTCATCCTGCAGCATGGTATTATACGGAGGATGGTTCTGCTTGATCAGCTGGTTCTCCAGGACCAGCGCTTCCAGCTCGGAATCGGTCACGATGTACTCGAAATATTCGATGCGGCTGATCATTTTGCGGATCTTCGGTGACTTTCCACGTGTGCTTTGGAAGTACTGCCGCACCCGGTTTTTCAGATTGATGGCTTTGCCCACATAGAGGATGGTATCGCCTTCCTTCATGATATAGACGCCGGGACAGGACGGAAGTTTACGTACTTCTTCCTGGATATCGAACATGACCGCACCTCCTTTTTCACCGTAGTTTCATACTTCTGTATTATTATACTATATTCCGTCAACCTTGACAATAAAAGACGGGTTTGATATCATTATGCCGATATAGAAAGGCAGCAGACTCATGAGTGATAATAGAAGAAAAAGAAAGAAAAAGAATAAAGGGCAGCCGGGCATCAAGGAGATCGCGCTCCTGATCGTGGCGGCAGCCTTTTTGTTATGCGCCATCATCCTGATCACCAGAGGGATCCGGAAAGACAAGGCGGAAAAAGAAGCACGCAGAAGAAACGCTTCTTCCGAATCATCTTACGAAGAAGAAAGCCTTCCGGAACAAAAGTTAACGGTCTCGGTAGAGGGGGAGACGATCCCCTGTCTGCATCAGGACGATGGCCTCTATGTGGGATTCGATGAGTGCAATGCGAAGGTCCTGCATGATGGTCTGATCCTGGATGAAAAGAACCAGCAGTTCTTCTATACGACGTTGACGGAGGGCAAGCAGAAATTCCCTAAGGCGGATGTTCCATTGATGACCAAGTTCGGCATCGATTTCATACAGCTGGACTGGGTCGCGCAGAACTTCTACGTTACAGTGGAGCAGGAGGATGCCATGACGTTCCAGATCACGCCTCTTGCACCGGTGGATGAGAGCAGCGTACTGAAGGC
>JAILDJ010000214.1 GCA_024689505.1 Clostridiales bacterium | reverse complement strand
AGTTCGCCACGCTCGCTTTCGTTGAAAGTGAGCCAGTATTTGTCGTCATGGACGCAGCGCTGCCTGGTGCGGTAGAAATGATCGTGGAATTCGCCGTAGGCTTCTGTGCGGCTGTTGGAACCTGTGGAGCCGCAGAACAGGGGCAGCAGGCTTGCGCCATCCACCGGCTGCGGCGGCGTGACACCGGCGATGTCCAGGAAGGTGGGCATCAGCTCGTGCAGATAGATCAGGCTGTCGTTGTCTGTGGTCCCAAGACCTTTGACGACCATGGGCACCCGATAGATCTCATCGAAGGCGAAGCAGCCTTTTTCGATGAGTTTGTGGGCACCGAGGCAGTCCCCATGATCGGCGGCGTAAACGATGATCGTGTCATCATATAGGCCCAGGGCTTTCAGTTTATCGACTAAGAGACCTACCATATCGTCCAGGAAAGTGCAGTGGCCGTAGTATTTCGCGCAGATGTCCGCAAAGCCGGGCCAACCGTAATCACCCAGGCCCCACATCTTCTCTGTCAGATAATAGCCATAAGGCTTGTCCGCAAAGGTTTCACAGTAGGAAGGGTGTTCGGGGATCTGTGCCGGATCATACATGGAGAAATAAGACTCCGGAACGATGGAGGGTGAGTGCGGTCCCCAGAAATTGGCCCAGATGAAGAAGGGCTGGTCGCCGGCGGCTGCCAGTTCCATCTCCTGCATGGCCTCATGCGCTACGAAGTATTCGATCGTGCTTTCGACGGGCCCTTCATGCTTGCAGTACATTTCCTGGATCTGCAGGTTGGGATTGGCACCGAGGAACCCGTGGGAAACGTCGATGCCTTCAAAACCATTTTCCCGGAGATATGCCTCATAGTAATTGGGTTCGTTGTCCGGCGGCTGGTCGAAGACCAAGGAGGGAAAGACGCGGCTGCCTGGGAAGGCGTAGCCCATGAAAGGCTTGCCGTGGAACCCGCATTCTTCCGGTGTTTTATGAGGGGACACATGCCATTTGCCCGCATAACCGCAGTAATAGCCGGCCTCATGCATCAGATCGCCCAACAGGGGGATATCGGGATGGATGTCAGTAAAATTGTCGATCACGCCATGCTTATGCGCGAACAGGCCCGTCATGATGGAAGCGCGGGACGGAGCGCAGATAGCAGATGCTGTGAAGGCGTGGGTGCATTTCATGCCTTCCTCGGCCAACCGGTCGATATGCGGCGTACGGCAGATCCCATCGCCCCGGCCGTAGGCGGATATCGTATCGATCCGCTGCTGGTCGGATAGGATCAGCAGGATGTTTTTTCTTTTCTGCGACATGAGCAGGCTCCTTTATCCTTTTGTCACAAAACGCTGCAGGCTGGACTGCGGTTTGTCCGGCAGCGTCATCTGTAAGAGACCCTGGTCGAGCAGCGGCCGTACATAGCGGGCCATGACGTAGAAGACCGTGCCGACATGCAGGAAATCCGCGATCTCCCGGCGGCTGCGCGGCGTGCGGCAGAATTCCAGCAGACGCGCCTGTTCATCATCGACCTTGACAGAGGCCATCCGGATGGTGGCACACAGTTCCTGGTCTTCGACTTTGTACTCCAAGGGACAGAGTTCCCTGACCCGGCTGATGCCTTTGCCCTGCAGAGGTACATCCAGCAGGATCTGCGCGATGGAAGCGATCGTCGGGTTGGGCAGTTCCGGGGCTGCGCCGGAGCGGGTCTCCTTGATGGGGAACGTACCTTCCGGGACGGGGTTCCAGATCTCGATCCGGTCGGAATAGACGGCGATATAATTGGGAATGCGGTCGGACCCTGCGCCGAGATCCCGGTGGAGCAGAGAGTTCAGGATCAGTTCGCTGACGGCTTCCTCGGGATAACCAGGCGCATGTTTCCTGCAGAAAGAGACAGCCTGGTCGAACAGATCGGTCAGAGGACCGGTCATCTTTTTCTTATCCAGGATCTTTTCGTCGTTCCAGCGGGTATCGTCGATGACGGCGGCCAGAATGCGGAATTGCGGGAAGAAGCCCTGCGGATAGGCGCAGAAATGCAGCATGGCTGCCAGCGTGGGCGTTCCATCATAAGAAAGACCCAGCATGTGCAGCTGCTGAGAACGGCTGACACGGGCGAGGGTCGGGTTTTCATTTTCTTTAGCTTCGAGATAGAAGGCCAGACGATGCGGATCCAGCAGATCGAGGGTGGCGTTTTCTACCAGATGGGCTTCGGGACGGGACTTGTAATACAACGGGTCCCGCAGCCGACATGTTTCACCAAACAGGGATTCCTGCGGCATATGATCAGATTCCTTTCGGATAAACTTTGTAAATTAGTGAGCATTATATATCAGTTTGCAAAGAAAATCAAGAGTTTGCAAAGTAAAAATTAAAATAATAAATAGTTCTTGACTTTGTTTGCAAAAAATGATAGGATAGGCAGGCGTGTTTCCATAATTATATGCAATTTAATAGAAAGATATCATGAAGAAAACGAAAAAACCATCCAACTGGAAGATGATCCTGGTCTTCCTGCGAGGACAGTATAAATTCTTTGTCCTGGCGCTGGCATTATCTGCCGCGGCTACAGTCGTCAATGCTCTGACACCGCAGATCATCAGTGTCACCATCGACTCGGTCCTGGGATCAGAAGATTACACCATCCCACGGCTGATCCGCGGTTTCTTTACGTTGGACTGGCTGCGTGCACATCCCGGTAAGGCACTGCTCATCGCGGCCGCCGGCATCGTGATCGTCGCCTTGATCCATGGCGTCATGGTCGCCTCCATGCGCACCCTGATCGCCCGCGGTTCCGAAGGTTTCGTCAAGCAGATGCGTGACAAACTGTATGCGCACATCCAGAAGCTGCCCTTCGACTGGCACAGCAAGAACCAGACCGGTGAGATCATCCAGCGTTGTACCTCCGACGTGGAAATGATCCGCAACTTCGTCACCAACCAGCTGATCGACATCATCCGTATCGTGTTCCTGATCAGTTATTCGCTCTACATCATGTTCTCCATGAACGTGAAGATCACACTGGTAGCGGCGGCCTTCTTCCCGGTCATCATCACCTATTCCTGCCTGTTCTTCCGGAGCATTTCCAGCCGGTTCCAGGCGGCGGATGAGGCGGAAGGACGTCTGTCCACCACGGTACAGGAAAACCTGACCGGTGTCCGCGTGGTCAAGGCCTTTGGCCGTGAGCGTCTGGAGATCGAACGTTTCGACGTCAAGAATAACAAGTTCTCATCCCTGTGGATCGAACTGGGCAAACTGCTCAGCCTCTACTGGTCCCTGGGTGATCTGTTCACCGGCGCGCAGATCATGACGGTCATCGCCGTCGGCGCGACGATGGCAGCCCATGGGGAGATCACTCTGGGTATGTTCACCGCCTTTGTGTCCTACAATGCGACGCTGTCCTGGCCGGTCCGCGGCCTGGGCCGTATCCTGTCCGAAATGAGTAAAGCCGGCGTTTCGATCGACCGTGTGGCCTACATCCTCAACGAAGAAGAGGAGCAGGCGCCGGAGCATCCGCAGACGCCTGCCATGGATCAGGATATCGAGTTCCATGACGTTACGTTCAAATACGATGGAATGGAAGAGACGGCGGCACCTGTGGTGCGCGACCTGAACTTCACCATCGGAAAAGGTACGACCTTTGCCATCCTGGGTTCCACCGGTTCCGGCAAGAGTACCATGATGCATCTGCTGGATCGTCTGTACGATTTGAAAGACGGCGAAGGTTCCATCACCATCGGCGGGGTGGATATCCGCGATATCCCGCAGCAGTATCTGCGCAAGAATATCGGCTTGGTCCTGCAGGAACCGTTCCTGTATTCCCGCAACATCCGTGAGAACATCGGAATTGCGGAGGAAGATCCTTCCATGGAGGAGATCCGTGAGGCCAGCGAGATCGCCTGCGTCGATGAAGCGATCGATACCTTCACCGAAGGGTATGATACCATCGTCGGCGAACGCGGCGTGACCCTTTCCGGCGGCCAGAAGCAGCGCGTGGCCATCGCCCGCATGCTCATGCAGAAAGCGCCGATCATGGTCTTTGATGATTCGCTGTCCGCGGTCGATGCCGAGACCGACGTCAAGATCCGCCACGCGCTGAAAGAGCGTATGAGCGATGCCACGGTCATCCTGATCTCGCACCGCATCACCACACTGATGCAGGCGGACAGGATCCTGGTCCTGAAAGATGGGGCTGTGGAAGCCATCGGCACCCATCAGGAGCTGATCCATCAGCCCGGTATGTACCGCGATATTTATGAGATCCAGATGAGCGCGGACGATCGCGCGCTGCTTGGCGAAGGAGGTGAAGAAGATGCCCAGAGATGACGTTGAGTATAATAAGTCGTTCGACATCAAGATCTGGAAGCGGCTCTTGCCCTTCATGCGTCCGTACCGCAAACTGATCCTGCTGATCATCAGCGGCAATATCATCTGCGCGGGCATCGATATCATCATCCCGCTGTTCCAGCGATACGCGATCAACCACTTCATCGTCGGTAAGACGACGAACGGCATGGGATCGTTCATCGCGCTGTACTTTGCCTGTATCCTGTTCCAGTCCTTTTACACCTGGGTCTTCTGCCGCGGCTGCATGGTCGTGGAAATGAAGATGGGACGGGACATGAAGAGCCAGCTTTTCAACCATCTGCAGGATCTGTCCCTGTCATATTATAATGTGACGCCGGTGGGCTACATCCTGGCCCGCGTCATGAGTGATACCAACCGCATCGCGGGAACACTGGCGTGGGCGGTCCCGGATATGCTCTGGCAGCTGATCTACGTGCTGGGCGTCTTCGGCGCCATGCTGATGCTGAACTGGCGGCTGGCGCTGATCGTCATGATCGTAGTGCCCATGCTGGTCGTGCTGACACTGTTCTTCCAGAAACGTATCCTGTACTGGAACCGTAAAGTCCGTAAACTCAATTCCAATATCACCAGTGGTTTCAATGAAGGGATCACCGGTGCGAAGACTTCGAAGACCCTGGTCATCGAGGAGAAGAATACCCGTGAATTCAAGTCCACGACGATGGAGATGCGGGTGGCCGGTGTCCGTGCAGCCCGTCTGCGCGCCATCTTCATCCCGCTGGTCCTGCTGCTGAGCTCCTGCATCACGGCGGTCGTGCTGATGCGCGGCGGTCAGATGGTGCTCAAGGATACCATGCTCATCGGTACGCTGACGGCCTTCACCGCCTACGCGGTCAACATCTTCGAGCCGATCCAGAACATTTCCGCCAACCTGTCAGAGGCCATCTCCATGCAGGCCAACATCGAACGCGTCTTCGGACTGGTCGATGAGAAGCCGCTGATCGTGGATACGCCGGAAGTCATCGAAAAGTACGGCACCACCCTGGAGCCGAAGCGGGAGAACTGGGAAGAGATCAAGGGCGAGATCGAGTTCCGTGACGTATCCTTCCAGTATCCGGACGGTAATGAAGAGGTCTTGAG
>JAILDJ010000210.1 GCA_024689505.1 Clostridiales bacterium | reverse complement strand
GCCGTCCTGGGAATACATCCCCGACGGGGAACCCTATGTTTTTGACGGAAGAGTTTATGTATATGGCTCCCATGACCGTTTCAACGGCCATGTCTTCTGCATTGGTGATTATATCTGCTGGTCCGCCCCGGTGGATGATCTGGCCGACTGGCGCTACGAGGGCGTGATCTACAAAAAGACCCAGGACCCTCGCAACGCGGACGGTCATTCCTGCCTCTATGCCCCGGACGTGACGATCGGTCCGGACGGCCGTTACTATCTGTACTACGTACTGGACCATGAACAGATCGTCTCCGTCGCGGTCAGCGACACGCCCGCCGGCCAGTATGAATTTTACGGTTTCGTCCATTATAAGGACGGCACCTTGCTCGGTGAGCAAGAGGGTGATGATCCTCAGTTCGATCCGGGTCTGCTGACCGAGGGCGACCGCACCTACCTGTACACCGGCTTCTGCTTCCCGCACGACAAGACCCGCGGTGGCGCGATGTGCACCGTGCTGGGACCGGACATGCTGACCATCGAGGAAGAGCCGATCTTCGTGGCACCGCCGGTACGCCTCTCCGCCGGCACCGGTTTCGAGGGACACGAATTCTTTGAAGCTCCTTCCATCCGCGAACGGAACGGCATCTATTACTTCATCTATTCCTCCGTGGTGATGCACGAGCTCTGCTACGCGACAAGTACTTCCCCGAAGGGGCCGTTCACCTACGGCGGCGTGCTCATCAGCAACAGCGACCGGGGCATCGATACCTACAAGCCCGCGGACAAGCCCATGAACATGGAAGCCAATAACCACGGCAGCATCGTCCAGATCGGTGAAAAATGGTACATTTTCTATCACCGCCACACCAACGGCCACCAGTACAGCCGCCAGGACTGCGCCGAAGAGATCCGCTTCACGGAAGACGGCCTGATCCCCCAGGTCGAAGTGACGTCCTGCGGTCTGAACGGCGGTCCGCTGCAGGGTGAAGGTACCTATCCGGCCTACATCGCCACCGGCTTCTCCACAGAACCCAACGTGCTCAAGCGCGGACCCGGTCTGGACCCCCGCTTCCCCAGGATCACCCAGGAAGGCGGCGATTATGATCCGGAAATCATGGAAGGGACGGACCTGCCCACGCCGGACGCCTACATCAACAACCTGATGGACGGTGCGACGGCCGTCTTCAAATACTTTGATTGCAAGGGCACGAAGTTCACGGCTATCACCACCCGCAACTATGCCCGCGGCTATGTCGAGGTGAAGACCGCCCTGGACGGCGCGCCTCTGGGCCGCATCGAAGTGGGCGAATTCAGCAATATCTGGATCCGCCGCGAAGGCTGCGTACCGATCCCGGACGGTGTACAGATGCTGTGCCTGACCTTCCACGGGTTCGGCACGCTCGCCATCAAAGATTTCACCTTAACGAAATGATCCTGAAATGGGCTCCCGGCGCGGAGCCTTTTTTTGCGCGTGTGGCATGGATCTGGAGCTTTAAGCCTCCAGGTCCATTTCTTCTTCGATGTCGGAGACCGGTATGCGGATCTCATCGGTCCAGCAGCCCTTGGTGGCATCGATGAAGGAGCGCTCTGCCCCCGCATCGCACCGTACCAGATAGATCAGATAGCGATACACGTCGTACCACTTAGGATCCGGATCTGTAAGGATCTCCTCATACTCACCGGTATCCACATAACAGTCGTTGAGCCACTCGATCATCGCATCGTCCATGTCGAAGGTGAGCTGCTCCCGGAATGTGCTGCGGTCCGTCCTGAAAACGTTGGGGATGCCATCCACCTCAGCCAAGGAAATGAAACATTCCTGCCCCGCTTCGTCCCGTACTTGCACCTCGGCCACCACAGGCCCGCTCACCGGTCCGCAGGCGATCCCGCCCTCTCCGACACCGGCTTTCGCATCCATGATAAAGTATTTTGCCATGATGGTTCCTCCTTGTTTTTTCTACATTTTGGCACAGGCGATGTCCAAAAAAAGGGGCTCGAAGGACTGAAAATGGCATGGTGTTCGTGTGATATCCCGCTGTTACGTCTTGAAATGAAGATAGTCAAATCCGGGACGTAACTCGTGAGGCTTGATTACGTCTTGGAGCATTGCCGGTCGGGTCCAAGACGTAATCCATGACCAACTACTACGTTCTGAAACGCAGAACCCTCGATCTGGGACGTAATCAGCGGCCAATCACTACGTCTTGAAACACAAAGACCCTGATCCAGAACGTAAACGGCGACAGCCATTACGTCTTGAAACACAGAACTCCTGATCCAGAACGTAATCATTGGTCAACCTCTACGTCTTGAAACACAAAGACCCTGATCCAGAACGTAATACCGCCGATTTCGCAAACTCCACACAAAAAAGGGACTGCCAATCGCAGCCCCTTCTATGTTTTGTCTTAAATAATGATCCCATCGCAGTGATCGACTTCATGCTGTATGATCTGTGCGGTCCAGCCGGAATACTTGTCGCAGTGCTTTTTCCATCGCATATCCCGGTACTCCACCTCGATCTGCTGATAGCGCGTCGTTTTGCGCACGCCATCCAGTGAAAGGCAGCCCTCCTCGGTTTCAAACGGCGAAGATTTCTGCACGATGACCGGGTTGAACATCACCAGCGGCAGGAATCCGACCTGCACAACGATGACACGCTTCCGCACGCCGATCATGTTGGCGGCCATACCGACGCAGGCCTCCCGATGGGCGGCCAGCGTATCCATCAGATCCTGGCCGATGGGAAGATCTGCCTGCGTTGCTTCCTCTGACCGCAGGCTCAAAAACATGATATCCCGGACGATCGGTCTGATCATTTTCTCTTCCTCTCTGTCATCTCGTAACTCTGGTCCAGCGCCATCAGGATGGCCTCATCCGACGCTTCCGCCAAGGCGATGGTCATCCAATGTTCTTTGTTCATGTGATACGCCCGGTAGAACCCGTCGTGTCCGACCACCACGCTGATGAACATCGGATCGGCCTTCACGTTCAAAATGTCGATCAAGTCCTCGCTCGGGTGGCCG
>JAILDJ010000206.1 GCA_024689505.1 Clostridiales bacterium | reverse complement strand
CAGTATAATACGCAAGGAATCTTTATAAAGAAAAGAGGACGACTATATGGAGAATAAAGTAAGGATCCAGGATGACCTGTACGAGTTTGTCAACGGCGCATGGCTGAGCACGGCCGTCATCCCGGACGATAAGTCCACTGCGGGCGGTTTCGCGGATCTGGATGAAGGAGTCGAGAAGATCCTGATGGCCGACTTCGCTGCATTTGCTGCAGGGGAAAAGTCCTGTGCTATCACGGGCATGGAGGATGCCGTCCGTCTGTATCGCAAAGTGCTGGACGTGGAAAGAAGAAACAAAGAAGGCCTGGAACCGGTCTGCCCGCTGCTGGCCAAGATCCGGAGCATCGGCTCGGTACAGCAGCTCAACGCCCAGGCATATGAACTGATGCTGCAGGGGGTGGACCTTCCGGTACAGATCGGCGTGGAAGCAGATATGAAGAATGCATCTGTCAATGCCCTGTTCCTGATGGGTCCCGATATCATCCTGCCGGATACGTCCTATTATGGACAGCCGAACGGAGACCAGCTGCTGGAAGTCTATCGGACCATGGCCGCGGAAGCATTGAAACAAACGGATCTCAGTGAAGAAGAGCAGAAAGCGTACGTAGATGATACCATCGCCTATGACGGTCTTGTGGCACAGAAGGTCAAGAGCCGTCTGGAATGGGCGGATTACGTCAAGAATTATAACCCCATGACCTTGGAGGAAGTCTGCGTGCAGACAGCACCATTCGATCTGAAGGGACTCCTTGAACGGTTCTATGGTGATCAGCTGCCGGAGCAGGTCGTGGTATATGATCCCCGCGCCATCAAAGAGATGAACGGATATTTCAATGAGGATAACTTCGGCAAGTACCTGCACTGGACGTACGTGCGGACACTGCTCAGAATGAGTGCCTATCTGTCGGAAGCACTGGCGTCGAACGCCACCGTCTTCCGCCGTACACTGATGGGCATCAAGGAAGATCCGGCGCTGGATAAACAGGCCTATCGGATGGCAGGCCGGGTCTTCAGCGAACCGGTCGGCATGTACTATGGCAGGACCTATTTTGGGGAAGAGGCCAAGGCGGACGTCGTTTCCATGGTGCGGAAGATCATCGACACCTACAAGCTGCGTGTCAGATGGAACACCTTCTTGGAAGAGCAGACCAAAGACAAAGCCATTGCCAAACTTTCGACCATCACCATCAAGATGGGATATCCGGATGAAGTCAGACCTTTCTTTGGCCAGCTGAAAGTAGAGGAGGCTGCTTCCTACTATCAGGCGATGGAAGATATACGCTGCAAACAGATCCTTGAGCAGATGGGGCGTCTTCATCTGCCCGTCGACCGTGGCGAATGGATGATGCCCGGTCATATGGTCAATGCCTGCTACGATCCCAATCGCAACGATATCACCTTCCCGGCTGCGATCCTGCAGAAACCTTTCTATTCACTGCAGCAGTCTGTCAGTGAGAATCTGGGCGGTATCGGAGCGGTCATTTCCCATGAGATCTCCCACGCGTTTGACAACAATGGCGCACAGTTCGACGAATATGGTAACCTGAACAACTGGTGGAGCGACAAGGACCAGGAAGCCTTCAAGGCATTGACGCAAGACATGATCGAACAGTGGGACGGCATCGAATACCGCGGTGGTACAGTCAATGGCGAGCTGGTCGTCAGCGAAAACATCGCAGACAACGGAGGTATGGCGGTCACGTTGGAGATCATGCATCAGACGGAAGGTGCGGATTTCGCCGAGTACTTCAAAAACTGGGGCCGTGTCTGGTGTTTGAAGGCGCGCGATGAGTACGTCCAGATGCTGCTGAAGATCGATGTGCATTCTCCAGCCAAGCTCAGGGCCAACATTCAGGTGCGGAACTTCCCTGAATGGTATGAAACATTCGACGTTAAGGAAACAGATCAGATGTTCATACCGGAGGACAAGCGGATCATCATCTGGTAAGTCATATCGTTTTCCAAAAACAGGGGCGAAAAGATCAAAGTGTCTTTTCGTCCTTATTTTGATATGTCGTAATGATATGCGAGAATGCTCTTGATTTTCCTGAAGGAAGAGCGTATAATGACACGAAGTTAGATCCAACAAACTAAACCGGGCAAACAGAAAGGAACGTCAAATGAACAAAGTTACGTTGAAGATAGATGGCATGATGTGCGGCATGTGCGAAGCGCATATCTGTGATACGATCCGCAAAGCGGTCCCTTCCGCGAAGAAGGTCGCCGCCTCAAGGAGTAAGAAGGAGGCAACGTTTCTGACAGAGGAGACCATAGATGTCAACAGCTTGAAAGCGGCCATCGACACCACGGGCTATATCTGGATGGGTATGGATCTGGAACCCTACGAGAAAAAGAGTTTGTTTAGACGAAAATGAAAACGATCCTTTGGGGGCTTTTGATCCCTTTTATCGGTACGGCAGCCGGTGCGGCCTGTGTGTTCTTCCTGAAGAAGGACCTGAAGGCCGGCGTACAGCGGGCTTTGACCGGGTTTGCCGCGGGTGTGATGGTAGCCGCATCGATCTGGAGCCTGATCGTCCCTGCGATCGAACAGTGCTCGGATCAGGGCAGATGGGCATTTCTTCCGGCTTTTCTCGGATTCTGGCTGGGCATTCTGTTTCTGCTGTTGTTGGATCATATCATTCCGCATCTGCACAGGAGCATCGATCATGCGGATCAGGTGGAAGGACCGAAAGCGAAGCTGAACCGAACCATCATGATGGTGCTGGCGGTGACACTGCACAATATTCCGGAGGGCATGGCGGTCGGTGTGGTCTATGCGGGACTGCGTGCCGGCTCTGCCAATATCACAGCCGGTGGCGCATTGGCCCTGGCGCTTGGTATCGCGATCCAGAATTTCCCGGAAGGCGCGATCATTTCCATGCCACTGTATGCAGAGGGAAAAAGCAAACGGAAATCTTTCTGGCTGGGCGTTTTGTCCGGTGCAGTGGAGCCGGTGTTCGGCGGACTTACAGTGATGATCGCCAGCCTGGTGGTCCCTGCAATGCCCTATCTTTTGTCTTTTGCAGCCGGCGCCATGCTCTACGTGGTAGTGGAAGAGTTGATCCCGGAAATGTCCTCTGGAGAACATTCCAATATCGGCGTTCTGTTCTTTGCTGTTGGTTTCAGTTTGATGATGGCGTTGGACGTTGCGCTGGGATAAGGAACCGTTTTTTGAAACGGTTCCTTTTTTTTTGCGAAATTTCATCGAAAACACTTGACAGACACAATACCTCGTGATACGATGTATTACACAAGAAGAAGTATTGTGCGAAAGGAGGTATAGTATGGATATCCAGCTGAAGCGTGGGATGCTGGACGCATGTGTCCTGGCCGCCATAAAAAACGAGGATTCCTATGGTTACAAGATCATCAAAGATCTGAAACCATATGTGGAATTATCTGAGTCAACGTTGTACACCATTTTGAAGCGGTTGGAAGCCGCCAGGATGCTGACGGTCCGCACCGCCGAGCATGACGGTCGTCTCAGAAAATACTACCATATCACCGAAGCAGGGCATCGGCGCATCGAAGAATTCAAAGAAGAATTCAAAGAAGTCATATCCATCTATCAGTTCGTGACTAAGGAGGATGTAAACAATGAATAAGCAGGAGTTTCTCATAGCCTTGCAAAACGGGCTGTTCGGCCTGCCGCAGGCGGATGTAGCAGAACGATTGGCATTCTATAGTGAAATGATCGATGACCGCGTGGAAGAAGGCCTGACAGAAGAAGAAGCAGTCGCGCAGATCGGTCCGATCGATCAGGTCGTCGGCCAGATCATCGAAGAGACGCCGCTGACCCGGATCGTTAAAGAACGGATCGCGCCTAAACGCCGCACAGGGGCTGGCGAGATCGTCCTTTTGGTGTTGGGCTTTCCCCTGTGGTTTCCTCTGCTGGCAGCTTTTGCTGCGATCATGCTTTCGTTTTATATCGTGATCTGGTCACTCGTCATCTGCCTGTGGGCGGTCGAAGTCTCACTTTGGGCAGCTGCATTCGGGGGCATCGTTGCGGGTGTGACCTTGATCCTGCGGGGTGATGCGATGCAGGGCTTGTTCATGATCGGTGCAGGCCTTGTGTGTGCCGGAGTATCGATCTTTCTGTTCTTTGGCTGCGTGGCCGCGACTAAGGGTATGCTGCGCATGACGCAGAAGATCGCGGGATGGTTCAAAAAGTTGTTCATGAAGAAGGAGAGTGCAAGATGAAAAAAGCATTTAAGATCATAGGCGTCATTCTTACGGCAGTCGGCATCGGTCTTCTCGTTTGGACGTTAGCGGCCGCGGATCTGGACTTGTCCAATCTGAGTACCGCGAAGTATGTCACTTCCACCCACCCGATCGAAGGCCAGATCCGGAATATCGAGATCGATACGGAGGAAGCAGACATCGTTTTCCAGCCCTCGGAGGATGGAAAGTGCAGCGTCACCATCAAAGAACAGGAAAAAGTCAGACACAGTGTATCTGAAAAGGACGGTACCTTGAAGATCGGGGTGGAGGACCATCGGAAATGGATCGACCGTGTGGGATTCTTTACAAAACAGATGACGATCACCGTATATCTGCCGATGGCGGAGTATCAGGGACTGCAGATCAAGACCGCGACCGGGGATGTGGTCATCGCCAATGAATTTGCGTTTGGAAATGCGGAGATCAAGACGGATACAGGTGACATTCGCTGTAACGCACACGTGCGGGAACTGTGCCTGATCCAGACGGACACGGGCGATATCAGCATCGATGGGATGCATGCAGGAAACATGGATCTGTCCGTTACGACAGGCCATATCGATCTGCACTATATCGAGTGCGGCGGTACCCTTGCTGCGGATGTATCGACCGGTAAAGTATGGCTGACAGAGGTGAACTGCGGAGAATTGGTATCGAAAGGCGATACAGGGGATATCACATTGAAGAACGTTACGGCGGCCCACGGTTTCGACATCGAAAGAAGCACTGGTGATGTGACCTTCGACCATAGTGACGCCGCTGAGATCAACGTGAAGACTTCTACTGGTGACGTATCAGGAACATTGCGTTCTGAAAAGATCTTCTTTGTTGAGACTTCGACCGGCGATCAAAAGGTTCCGAAGACCATGACAGGCGGCAAGTGTGAGATCAAGACAAGCACCGGAGACGTGCACATCGAGATCGAAGAAAACTGATCGAACCATACAGAGGCAACTGACGTCATATAGGATATGGCGTCAGTTTTTTGTAAGTCTTGTATATTGCACTTGCAAAACATGCATGTTTATTGTATGATTTATATAATATATGCACAGATATACAAAAAAGGAGGAGATACGCATGCAGTGTCCACGTTGTGGAAGCCAAGTGCCGGAAGGTGCATTGTTCTGCACAGTCTGTGGGATGAAACTGGAAAGCCCAGCGGAGGTACCTGCGCAGGCACCGCAGGAAGTCCAACCGGAAGTGATGCCGGCAGTACCGCAGGAAGTCCCGTCGGATATGACGCCGGAAGTGCCGCAGGAGATCCAGCCGGAAGTGATGCCAGAAGCGCCGCAGGCTCCGGAAGAGATACCGATGACGCCCGTGGCAGCTCCGGAACAGTTCTCTGATGAAGTTCCGCCGGCAGCTCCCAAAAAGAAGAAGAAAGCGGGAAAGATCCTGGCAGCGGTGGCTGTATTGGTCGCGCTGCTTGCGATGGGAGGCATCTTCGTCGCCAAGCCCATGCTGGATCGTGACAAGCTGGTCAAACGGTATAACGAAGGCACCGCCTGTCTGGAGAACGGTGACTATGATCAGGCGCTTCAGATCTTCGACGAACTGGGCGAGTTCAAGGATGCGGCATACTGGAAAGAGTATGCGCAGAGCGAGCTGGATTATAAAACACTCGAGCGGCTGAAAGCCTCCAAGGACTATGACAAGATCATCAGCATCCTGGAGAAGCGCGCCGAGTATTATAAGCCGTCTAAAATCGAACAGGAAGCTACGGCACTGGCCAATGAGTATAAATCGCTGAAGGAAGCTTTGGCAGCCTATGAAGCCGGGAACCACGCGGAGGCGCTGGCTAAGTTTGAGGCCTTGCAGACGCTGGGGAAGGACTTCGGTCGAGAGCAATGTCTGTGCCGCGCGCATGTGGCGGAAGAGGAGCACAGATGGGGCGATATCATGATCCAACTGTACGCGGTCATGAAAGGTGACCCGGAGTGCACGTTCCTGGAAGAGCCGCAGGATGATATGGATTATTACTTCCAGGAAGTCTTCGAGTCCGGGACAGATGAGATCTCTGATTGGGACGTTGTCGTGACGGAAGATGAGGAAACACAGGCTTTGAAGCAGACAGCTGTCGATGGCCTGCATTACGAGCGTGGCGCCCAGGCCTTGGCAGAGGGAGACTTTGAGCGTGCCATGGATATCTTTGATGATATCCCGGGATTCCTGGATGCGGACGCCCTTTATGAAGAAGCTCACGCTGCGCAGGAAGCCAAGGAAGAGGAAGAGCGCAAACGTAAGGAAGAGGAAGAACGCAAGCGTCAGGAAGAGGAGAAGGCGCGCCAGGAGGCTATGGCCAAGACCTATAAGGAAGCGGAAGAACTGTACGACAATGGCGAGTATTACAAGGCCAAGCTGCTCTTCGAGTCTATTTCCGAATACGAGGATGCCTATGACCGTGCCGAGGCCTGCGTGCAGCCTCTGCCGGAGACCGGTGATTATCTGGTCAGCGGCGGCTCCTCCAGTTCTCTGACCATCGAAGCGCCAAGCGGCGATAATGCTGTCTACATCAAGATCTACGATACGGATGGCGACACTGTCTGCAAGACGTTCATCCGTTCCGGGGAGAGTGCCACGGTCTGGATCGATGGCGGTACCTATACGATGAAGGTCGCCTATGGCACCGAGTGGTATGGTGAGATCGACGTGTTCGGCGACTACGGTACCTATTCACAGCTGATGAACGGCGACACCGAACTCTTTGAATTGAACAACGGTTATACCTATACACTGCAGCTGCTTGCGAGCACAGAAGGCAACGTTGGTTCACAGGACGTCGAAGGCGGCGCCGGTGGCATGTAAGGAGGATCGACGATGAAGAAGATATCAGCATTACTGATCGGTCTGGCCATGCTGCTGATGCTGGCCGGATGCACAGAATTGAAGACCTACGAGATCCCGAAGGATGGAGCCGGTAGCCCTGCGGCTCAGGAGAGCTCCAAGGAGGATGCAGCGAAACCGGCGGCGGAGTCCGAAGATGCGGAAGAAGAGTCGGTAGAAGAAACTACCGAAGAAGCTGCTGAAGCTTCCGCAGAGGAGACCCCGGCGGAGGAAGCTCCGGCTGAAGAGAGTACAGCACCCGCCAGTGGCGCCGTCTATGATTGGGGCGAGATGAAAGTCGAGCTGAACGAGGTGTCGGAAGATATCGACGACCCGTTGGGCCAGATGCCAAGCCCGGAAGGCAAATGGGTCAAAGTACTTTTGACAGTCGTTGAGGGCGAAATGGAGTGCAGCAAGGTCAGCGACCTGGTCCTGGATGAAGGGATCGTGAAGCTCAACGGACAGATCTCCAAGAACATCACCCAGTCCGGCATCAAGATCGTGGATGATACAAGCTATTCCGTCGGTACGATCAGCGTATTCTTTGATGTGGATCCGGATTATGTACCCAATCTGGAGGACGTCTATGTGGGAGAAACGTCAGCCACTGCAACGGAGGATGCGGAAGCACCTGCTGCCACGGCGGATGGCATCGAGGTGGTCTCGGATAAGATGTACATTCCGGAATCCGGAGGTATGGCTTATACACCTTCCGGCGCCTCTGGTTATTTCGCGGTCGATGGTCATCTGAAAGCGCAGACCACCATCGGCATCGCGGTGGACCCGCCCGGGATCCTGAATTATGACCTCTCGCTGAAGACCGATGCGGCAATGACCATTGAAGCCAAGATCGAAGTCTATAAAGACGGGACTTTGCTTGCGGAGTATACGGAGTCAGGCCTGGAACTGCCGGCCGGTGAAACGACCATCAACGCCTGCGCCAAGACGGGTGAGGATGCGGTCTGCTCTGGTGAGTATAGTGTCAAGTTCTATATCAATGGTGCTATGGTGAAGGAAAGCACAGGGTCGGTCTCCTGATCGCCCCCTATATGAAGGATGCCCTCTGATGCATGATTCCTGCGTCAGAGGGCATTTATCTCGCCTTGCTATATAGCTTGAAATGTGATACATTATGACCAAATCCGTAAACAGAAAGGATAGACATCATGAAAGCAGAAGGACTTGCGGTGCGTCCGCCCATGGGATGGAATTCCTGGAACACGTTCGGTCCGCATATCAATGAGCGGTTGATCTTTGAAACGGCCGACCGCATGGTGGATGAGGGTTATCTGGAAGCCGGTTACGAGTATCTGGTCATCGATGATTGCTGGTCGTTGAAAGAGCGTGACGCAAACGGCCGCCTGGTGGCGGATCCTGAGAAATTCCCGCATGGCATGAAAGCAGTCGCAGCCTACGTGCATGCCAAAGGCTTGAAGTTCGGCATGTATTCCTGCGCCGGAACGCTGACATGCGCAGGGTATCCCGCAAGTTTTGACCATGAGTTCATAGATGCAGAAACATTCGCGGAGTGGGGCGTGGATTTCCTGAAATACGATTTCTGTTATTTCCCGCGAACGGCCGATTGCAAGACGCATTATCGTCGTATAGCCATGGCATTGAAAGCCTGCGGGCGTCCCATCCTGCTGTCTGCCTGCAACTGGGGTGTGGAAGAGCCCTGGACCTGGATGCAGGGGGCCGGTGCACAGATGTATCGTTCCACTGGGGATATCAACGAAAGTTTCCGTTCCATCATGGACATCGCGGACAGCCAGGA
>JAILDJ010000126.1 GCA_024689505.1 Clostridiales bacterium | reverse complement strand
GATCATCGCTGCCCCGCAGCTGAACGATTGGAGAGAAACCTCCGCCAGACAGACGGTGGCATTGACCCGATACTTGATCAGCCATTACAACATTGATCCTGAGAAGGTTTACCTGAATGGCTATTCGGGTGGAGGCGAGACTGGATCCCTGGTCATGGAGATCGCTCCGGAGCTGTACACGGCCTTCCTTCGCTGCTCTTCTCAGTGGGACGGTGACCTGGATCCCCTGGCAAAAGCCGGAACGCCCATCTATATGGTGACCGGTGAGAACGACAGCTATTACGGCAGCTCTTCTGTGCGGGAGACCTATGATAAGCTCGTTCAGCTTTACCGGGACAAAGGCCTCACGGATGATCAGATCGAGAAGCTGGTCGTTTTAGACCTGAAAGACCAGGCGTGGTTCGACGCACGCGGCATTCGGGATCAGCACGGCGGCGGAGGATACTTTGCCCACGAAGATGACATCATGAACTGGCTGTTTGGCGAACATGAATGAGAAAGCATATGAAGAAACTGCGAATGACAATTGATATTGCAATGACCATAGTCCTTATCGGGCTGATGGCATACTCGTTAATCGGCACATTGACTCATGAGATCCTCGGAACAGCGATGTTTGTCCTGTTTATTGTGCATCACATCTTGAACAGGAAGTGGTTCGGCGCGCTTTCAAAGGGAAGATACAGAAGCTTCCGGACTTTCCAGACGGTTCTTGTCTTCCTGCTGATCGGAACAGTCTTGGCGTCGGCCATCAGCGGGATCATCCTGTCGGAGCATGTGTTTACGTTTCTTCATATCAGCAAAGGTGCTTCTGTTGCCCGGAGCGTACACATGGTATGCGCGTACCTGAACTACATCCTGATGTCGCTTCATCTGGGATTGCATTGGAATGTGATGCTTGGTGCGATGCCAAAAGGCAAAGACAGGAAAAAAACAACTGATTGGGTACTGCGTGCGGGTGCGATCGCCATAGCAGCATACGGCGTATATGCGTTCATCCGAAGGCAGATCGGGGAATACCTGTTTCTTCGGACACATTTTCTGTTCCTGGATCCGAGAGAACCCATCGTCTTTTTCTTCCTGGATTATTTGGCGATCATGGGACTGTTTGTCTTTATCGGTCACTATCTGGCTGGATGGTTGAAAAGGCTGGATAAGAGAGGAGGCAGTAAATGAGAAGAATCATACTGCTGCTGTGCGTGCTGGTGCTTGCCGGGATACTGACGTCCTGTGCAAGAGTTACAAGCCAAACACAGGGGCAGACAAATCAGAATGAAATCGAAGTGTCATCCGAGGGAACGGAAGAGCCCTCTGATGTCACATTACTTGAGAATAAGGAACCTATGGAACAAACAGGATACACGACGGCGGTCCCGTCTTCCTATAAGACCGAATCTGACTATCCCGGCAATGTCACCCGGCTGGATTATGCTTCGAAGGATTATGTCAGAGACGGAGCAGCAATCACCAAAACAGCCTATGTCTATACCCCCTACGGCTACGACGAAAACGACGAAGAGACCAGATACGACATCCTCTATCTGATGCACGGATGGGGCGGACACGCTGGCGAATACTTTGAGTATACATCCACAAAAAACATGTTTGATCACCTGATCGAAAACGGGGACATCCCGCCGATCATCATCGTATCGGCCACGTTTTATAACGAAAACAGCAATACGGATTTTTCGAGTTCCATTTCGGAGTTCCGCCAGTTCCACCGCGATTTCGAGGAAAACCTAATGCCGGCGGTGGAGGGGCAGTTCCACACCTATGCCGTTTCCGTCTCCGACGAGGATCTGAAGGCCTCCCGGGATCACCGCGCATTCGGCGGTTTTTCCCTTGGCTCGGTCACGACCTGGCTGCAGTTCTGCTACGACTTTGACTACATCCGGTACTTCCTGCCCATGAGCGGATCCTGCTGGTATTACGGCACCTACGGAGATTTTCAGATCAAGAACAATGTGAACTTTATCGAGCAGCTCGTGAAGGACAACGACCTGGATGAGCGCGGCTATTTCATCTACCATGCAGTCGGCACCCAGGATGCTGTCAAGATCCAGTCCATCGATATGGCGGATGAAATGCTGAGCCGCGATATCTTCACCCCTGAGCATTACGTTTTCTACCTGAAGGATGGCGGCTATCATGACTTTGACGCCGTGCAGGAATACCTGTACAACGCATTGCCGCTTTTTTTCCGGGAGTCTGGAGATGATCGAGCGAACTCCAGCACAGTGCCGACAGCTGCCGCCTATACAACGGAGACCAGGATCACCGATGTACAGAACGATCCTGCTTTCGGCGATTACGGAA
>JAILDJ010000122.1 GCA_024689505.1 Clostridiales bacterium | reverse complement strand
ATTCCGGCTGTCACGCTCATGGCTGCCGTGTTTTTCCTGTTCATATATCTGATCTCTTTGCTATTCCGGCCCAAGGCTCCGAAAGAGCAGGAAGCGGTGGAAGCCCCGAAAGTCATAGAGATCCCGGACGAACTGAAGACGACGAATCAGGACTATGATTCCATCATCGAACAGGAAGGGAATTACACCATCGCGGCGTATTATCCGAAAAACCTCGACGCGCAGATCCTGCAGGTGCTCCAGACGGAGATCACTGTCTTCAAGGAAATGGCTTCTGAAAAGAACAGCGAACTCCTGATCGACTATGCCACTGAGGATCACGTGAATTACAAATCGTACCGTTTCTTTAAAAGGAGTGGAACAGCGGGAGAGCTGATGGAACAGAATCTGCTGGAGGCCATTTTGACAAGCCGGGGCCAGATCATGACGATAGAGACGCTCTTTGAGGGCGACTATAAGAAGCAGATCTCTGCCAGAATGAGGAAGAGATTGTGGAAGGAGAACAGGGACCGCCCCTCTTTCTACGAGTATACGGATCCGGGCAGCGATGTGTACAAGGAGTACAGGATCGAAGAGGACGGCCTGGTCTTTACCCTGGATAAGGCAAAGCTGTATCAAGACGAGAAGGGCACCTTTGAGGAAAAGATCACATATGAAGATATGGCCTTCTACTTGAGGGATCCCTTGCCGAAGGTCCCGAAGGGCGAAAAAGATCTCCACCACGAGCGGTATGTTGACATACACAAGCCTATGGTGGCTCTGACATATGATGACGGCCCTTATGACAAAGTCACGTCTAAACTCCTGGATCTTTTCGAAAAACATGATTCCGCCGCGACGTTCTTCGTAGTGGGCAACCGTGTGGGCACGTCCTATGATAATGGCTGTGTGGAAAGAGCGGTCCGCTTGGGCTGCGATATAGGAAACCATTCGTACACGCACAAGCATGAACTGCCGGACCTTTCCGTCCATGATATGCTGGAGGAACTGGGCAATTGTGAAGACGCAGTGAAGGCGGTCGTACCGGAGTATAAGATGAGGTTCATGCGGCCCACGGCCGGAGCGATCGATGACAGGGTCAGGGAGAATGCACCATTCGCCATCATTACCTGGTCGCTGGACACTTTGGACTGGTCCTACCGGGACAGCACCCAGATCTACAACGAGGTGATGGGTTCGATCGAAGACGGTGACATCATCTTAATGCATGATCTTTACGAGGAGTCATACGAAGCAACAGCCCGGCTGATCCCTGAACTGATCGATAAGTATCAATTCGTATCGGTCAGTGAACTGATCGAATACAAGGGTGACGAGATCGAGAAGGGACGCGTTTACAAGAGCGAAAAAGACTGATCCAGTATCTGCAAAAAAGAGATGTGAAGAACGTTACCATCGTTTTTCACATCTCTTTTTCTATTTACAGGAGCGCTTGTATCACAGCAGCACTGTCCCCATCGATCACGATCGACCGGGCTTCGATCTGCTTTGGACAGAAAGCTTCATCATAGTTCAAGCAGGCGTAAACAGCGTTTGGATTGTCATGGGTCATCTGCCAGAAGGGATATTTGATGATCACGGGCGTGTTGCTGCCGACGCCGATCTCCAGGAACAGGACATGCTGGGTTTCGTGCTTTCTCAGAAAGTCCAGATAGGCGGCGGAGGCCTTGTGCCAGCCCTCGTCTTCGACAAAAGAATCATCAGAACGGAGGTTCATGGTCATAGGAGCGCCATCATCCGGACATTTGGGGATCAGTGTTTTGGGGATCTCCATCCGGATCTGACCGCTTTCGGGCATCTCGAACGCGCCATCTACGGTCCTGACGAAACCCTGCGCTTCCATCGCCTGGAAGACCCAGGTCTCGTTCTCATATGTCTTGTGGGTGGAAGGATCGGTGCTTTGGAACAGTCCATAGTCGCCTTGGGTATAGAAAAGTCGATCTTTATCGAAACCGGCTTTCTGGAAGCAGTGGTCCACGTTGGTAGTGATCACGAAGTAGTCTTTGTCCTGAACAAGAGACAGCAGATCTTCATAGACCGGTTTCGGCGGATCCAGATACCGATTGATGTAGATATACCTTGCCCAGTAGGCCCAGAAGATCCCCTTGGTCGGGTAGGGATAGAAGCCGCCGGAGTACATGTCACGGATCCCATAGGTGCGGATGAAATCCGGGAACCATTTGCCGAAGCGCGCACCGGTGTAGATGAATCCGGCGGCGGTGGAAAGGCCGGCGCCGGCACCGATCACGATGGCGTCAGCCGTTTGGATCTCCTGCCTCAACAGGTCCAGGTTTTCCTGCCGTGTACCGATCCCTCTTGTCATGCCGGGCTGAAAGTGCCGGACCCCGTCGATCCCCTTTTGTATGGTTTCCAGATAACCATTGGGCAGTTCAGAAAAGTTCTTGTTCATAGTATGTCTTGTCCTCATCTTTGAAAACATTGAAGATCACCCGATCGACCTTACTGGGATGCGCACCGAGCCAGCGGCAGACAGTTTGGACTGCGATCTGCGCAGCACGACGGTTGGGGAAATGGAAGACGCCGGTGGAGATGCAGCAGAAAGCCACAGTTCTGATGTCGTACTCGGCGCATAGATCCAGCGTGTTCGTATAGCAGGCAGCCAGGTCCTTCTCCAAAGCAGGTGTCAGTGGACCGGCCACGATCGGTCCGACCACGTGGACCACATGCTTCGCGGGCAGGTTATAGCCATCGGTCAGCATGGGCACCGCCGTGGGCTGCTCATAATCCGGCCCATATTTGGCGCGCAGTTGACGCATCTTACGGTCGCACTCCAGCCGCAGCTGGACACCCGCGAAAGTGTGGATGCAGTTGTCGATGCAGGTGTGCATCGGGACGAAACAACCCAGCATCTGGGAATTCGCGGCGTTCACGATGGCGTCCGCAGCCAGACGGGTGATATCGCCCTGCCAGATCGTGATTTGGTCGGCACAGGCATGCCGGCTGCCTTGTGCAGCGACGGTCGGTAGCGCAGTTATGTCCACGATACCGTTTTCGCGATTCCGCTCCGTGAGATACTGATCCTGCATGGCAGCGACACCAGGCGCCAGCGGCCGCGGCATGCGGATGTTCATCAAAGACCGCAGGAGGACTTTCTTTCCCTCCGGGTCCGCGGGCGTTTCCAGATCCCGGTATCGTACGGAATCTTCCTTAAAGGCTTCGACAAGATGATCTAAGCGTTCCTGCTGATGCATGATCATGTTGGCTCCTTTATTATCTTTTTGGTTATTCTGTCACGACAACGATCTTGCCATTGACACTGCCTTCGTCCTGCGCGAGCACAGCATCACGGATGTGGGCAAGATCGAATGCTTTTCCCAGGACAGGGGTCAATGCGTGAGTCTGCAAAAAGGTGAAAATATCGTCCATAACCTTCTGCGTCGGGTAGTTTGAGAAAAAGCCCGTCAGATAGACCCCGTTCGGGATCTCTTTGATAGGATCGAACCCATTGAGCGTGTAAATGCCGCCGAGAAGCCCTGTCTGACAGACGATGCCTCCCTTTTCCACAGCGGTCAATGTGTCTCTTATGGATTTGGGTCCGATCAGGTCCAGTGCTTTGGTAATGCCCTGCAGCCTGCCTGTCAACTTACCCTCATCGACCACGGCTTCGTCAGCGTCCGCGATCCAGGGCAGCTTGTCTGCCCGATGTGTCGTTGCAACAACTTTGCACCCCAAGGCTTTTGCGATCTGCAAAGCCGCGTAGCCCAGTGCGCAGGTAGCTCCGCGGATCAAGAGCGTGTCTTCCGCCTGGAGATGTAGACACTCAAAGAGGGAACCCCAGGCTGTGAAGTACGTCTCCGGCACCGCACCGAGTGTCTCCCAGGGCAGATCGCTCTGCACGGTGAAAATGATGCGCCGCGGCAGCAGAGCATACTCCGCGTAACTTCCGTGGAAAGAACGACCCATACCACCCATCAATGCGACGACCTTTTGCCCAACGGCAAGCGTACTGTCGGATGGATCGACCACCTCGCCGACACATTCGATGCCGGGAATGATAGGTTTCCGGATATGATCACCCTGGATCTCATGCAGACGGAGCAACTTTTCAGAATGGTTCAGCCCGAAGGCTTTTACTTTGATCAACACCCAGCCGGGGCGGACTTGTGGTATGGCACATTCTGTAAGTCTGATATCTTGGGCTTCCGTGACCTGATGTAATACGACTGCTTTCATCATGCGACCCGATCAGTCTGCACACTCGATCGTCAGATCCTTGAAGAATCCATCGGTTCCGATATCGACATATAATCCTACGGCACCTTGACTCTGCGGACCATGTTTGAATCCTTGTACTTCCAGCACCTTTCGGCCGTCTACATAGAAAACGCCCACGTCGTCCGTGATCTCAGCGCGCAAATGGCTCCATTCATTGAGCGCGATCGTGTCTACACTGTTTTCATATACACTGATGCCAAATTCACGGAAATAAGAAAACGTATATCCGGGGTAGGAAAAATACTGGCAGCCATGGGTCTTACGAACGGGATCCGTACAATCTCTCCCGTTGGTAGGGCGGATATAGAAAGATTCAAATTCGCTGTCGTTTTCATTAGCCCTGAAAACGATGCCGATGAAGCCTCTGGCATAATCAGGGGCATCGGGCAGCAGCCTGCCGCAAACATCGACGTCGATCGTTCCATTGTGAAACGCAATATCATTTACCTTCAGATACGTGTTTTCATCCGGCTGTTCTTTGTCGATCTTGCAAAGCTCGATGACATCGTCCGGCAGGTAAGCAGCCCGCGTATGGACGGCTGTAAAGCATTTGTCGATCATTTCGATCTTCATGCTTCCTTCTTCCTTTCTTCTATTGGCGTGAGCAGGCCGTTGGATTCACTGGCCCAACACTGCGGATCATTGCCGTAAAAATCTCCTGTATAGCCTTTCGCGACCGCAGGACATCCGCGGCAGAATTGCTTCAGTTTACAGCGGGAACATTTAGAGAACACATCATAGCTGCGGTACGCTTCCATACTGGTGATCCATACGTCGGCGAGACGGTCCTCAAAGATATTGCCGACCTTGCTGTCCGCCACACGGCGGCAGGCATAGATGTCGCCGGTCGGCAGAATCGTGATATGGCAGTTGCCACAGTTGCAGCCACCATGGATCATGCCGTCACAGGCATAGGCAGGTATTTTGAACGCACCTGTCTCATATTCGTACAGGGTCCAAAGATGATCCTTTTTGTTAAAGTAGGTATCACAGCCTTCCGCTTCGTATTCCTTGAACTTTTTGTCGCAGATGGCCAGCAGATCCCGGTATTCCTGGGGTGTCATACTGGTGTCGAGTTCACCTCCGGAAGGAACATACCGAGAGAAGGCGAAGATGTTGGCCCCGGCGGCGACGGCGGCATCGATGATGCCGGGTACTTCCATCCGGTTCTGCTTGGAGACCGTGGTCATGATGACGCTGCGGATCCCCGCACGGTTGATGCATCCGATCTTCTCCAGTGTGCAGTCATAGCTGCCCGGCTTGCGAAACCAATCATGCGTCTGCCGCAGACCGTCCAGTGATAGTTGATATTTTTGACAGCCATAGAATTTCAATTCGTGACACACCTGATCGTTCAAATGGAAGGGATTCCCCAGGATCGTAAAAGGGACGCTGTTTTCATGGAACAGCTCCAGCAGACGCCAGAAGTCCGGATGGAGGATCGGATCTCCACCTGTAAGGTAGAAATAGGGCTTGCGTCCATACACTGCACAAAAATCAAGACAATTATAAAAAGTGTCCTGCATCTGTTCCCAAGTCATAGAGTCCAGGCTCCGGCAAGGATCACCGGAGAAAATATAACAGTGTTTGCAGCGCTGATCACATTCGTCAGTGATATGCCACTGAAAAGAAAAATACGGTTTCATCATCTGTACCTGTCCAAGTAAGTTTTATTACATCGGATATTCCGAATGAGTATCGATATTCCCGGCAGTGTTTCTTGTGCCGGGATTCGTTGGAGTGTTCGGCAACGATCATTTGTCGCCGGCGCCGCATGCAGAACCACAAGCAGCGGGTGTTTCTTCTGGCTTTTCAGCAGCACCGCAGGCAGCAGGAGCTTCAGCAGCACCGCAAGCAGTGGGAGCCTCAGCAGCGCCACAGGCAGCGGGCTGTTCTTCCGGTTTGTCAGCTGCGCCACAAGCAGATTCGGGGGATAATGCTTTTCCCCATCCGAACAGATCAGAAAGTGCCATGGTCATGTCCTCCTTTTAGTTTCAGAGTTTGCCTCTGTACTTTATATGATAAGGACAGGAGGAGAGACCTGCAAGTACGCACCTTTTTATTACAGGGTCACCTTTTTGTAACCTATGGACAGGATCAGATCTACAAGGTATAATACACTCAAAATCGAGTGATACATTCATTTTTGACTGCCAACGTAGAGCGAGCGGCCTTCGTTGCGCGGTTTTACTGTGGGATAAGGACCATCGGTATATCCCAGACATACAAAAACGAGAGGCATATAATTCGGATCCAGACCCCAGGCGTCAAGGTATTCCTGCATGCCCGGTTGTGCAAACGTTGCTTCTGCACGTCCGACGATACAGCTTCCGATCCCTAGATCATAGGCTTCAAGTGTTATGTTCTGCGCGCAGACGAAAGCAGCGCCGATCTGATTGACATATTGTTTACCGCTGCGGGGCACACAGACGATGGCCAGCGCCGGGCATCCATAAAAACCACTTTTGATGCTTTTATCGTCTATGATGGAGGGCTGCTCCTTGGAGACACCGACACCCCAGTTCCTGTTTTCACAATTGGCATTCACGATGCCGATCGTGTCGATCAGTTCACGATCATCGAGGATGATGATCTTCGTACCTTGACGGCCGCCCGGGTTCGGTGCAAACAGACCGGCTTCCAGGATCAGATCCAGTTTGTCTTTTTCGATCCGCTGATCCTTATACTTGCGGATCGATCTTCTGTTGCGTATCGCTTGTATCATGTCCATCTTTTCGTCTCCTTTGTTTTTTGTTAGTTTGTTTTCTTCAACTCTCATTATATGGATTTCGATGACCCCCACAAGTACGCACTTTTTTGTAACCCATGGACAAGGTAGTATATTTTTGTTATACTGCATTTAAAATCGAGTATTAGAGTAAATGGAGGTACGGCATGAAGACGAAAGACGAATTACCGGAGTGCCCGGTGGCGACGACGGTCCAACTGATCGGCAGTAAATGGAAACTGCTGATCCTGCGCAATCTCATGGAACGGCCTTGGCGTTTCAATGAGCTTAGAAAGAGCCTGGACGGGATCAGTCAGAAGGTCCTGACAGACAGTCTCAGATCCATGGAAGAGGACGGGATCATCACCCGCACGGTCTATCCGGAAGTACCACCTCGTGTGGAATACGCCTTGAGCAGCCTAGGGGAATCCATGCGCCCGATCATCAAAGCGATGGAAGGCTTCGGCCAGGAGTATAAGGCACTTGCAGATCAATAAAAGACGGGATGTGACTTTGCACAGCAAGCCGCATCCCGTTTATACGTTATGTGGAAAAATCAATTAGTTCTTATTCAGTACTTTCTGCTTATCCGAAATCTTCAGGAACAGGAAGCCCAGAGCGAAGAAGATGGCCAGGGACGCGACCGCAATATTGATCGTGCCGCCTGCCAGTTTGACCGCCGCGATAACGGCTGAGCCAAGGAAGGAAGCGCCCTTTGCGAAGATATCATAGATGCCGAAGTATTCTCCGGAGTTTTCCGGCGGAATGATCTTGGAGTAGTAGGAGCGGGACAGGGACTGAATAGAACCCTGGAAGCAGCCGACACCGAACGCCAGGATGCCGAACTGCCAGATCGTGGTCAGACGCAGCGCGTACAGGCAGACCGCAAAGTAACCTACGATACAAACCAGGATCAACGGTACAGTCTTATACTTTTTGGACAGGCTGGCGAAGACCAGTGAACCGATCCATGCTACGACCTGCGTCGCCAGCAGGAAGATGACCTGACCGACCGTGTTCAGACCCAGGTCGGTACCGATGTTGATGCAGTTGTCGATGATCGTACCGACGCCGTCGATATACAGGAAGAACGCGATCAGGAAGAACAGGACCTTTTTGTCGTGCAGAGCGATGGTCTTCAGCGTGCGTCCGATCTTCTTGAAGGCCGCGCCGATGGCACCTTTGGTATCCACATAATTGCGCTGTTTATAATTCTTGAGCAGCGGCAGGGTAACGATGAACCACCAGATACCGGTCACCGAGAAGCCGATGATCATGGACAGTTGGTTGGAGATCTTGCCCATCATATCCGGACCCATGACGTAAGCCAAGAGTGCTACAGTGAACGGGATGCAGGATCCGATGTAGCCCCAGGCATAGCCATAGGACGAGACCTGATCCATACGGTCTTCTGACGTGACGTCATTGAGCATAGAATCATAGAAGGTAAGGGATGCCGAATAAAAGATCTTGGACAGAATGAAAAGTACGATGAAGAAGATCCAGCTGCCGGCAAAACCATTGATGATACAAGCGACCACGCCCAGCGCTACCGCCGTTGAGAAGAAGATCCGCTTCGTGTCCTTGTGGTCCGCGATCGCGCCAAGGATCGGACCCAGCAGAGCAACTACGACCGTTACAACGGCGATGGCGATGGAGAAGTATGCCGTTGCCTTGTCGCCCGAGATCTGTCCCGGACCATCGCCGATAGCCAGGCTCTTGAACCAGATCGGGATCAAGGAGCAGGCAAGCATGGTGTAGGCGGAATTACCAACGTCGTACAAGACCCATGATTTTTCGGTTTTCGTGAGATTCTTAAACATAAGCGCCTCCTACGAGAATTATTACGTTGATTGTATCACAGATAGTGAAAAAAGAGAAGAACCGACAGTTATATTTTCACAAAATGGAATGGAGTGTTCCCCCTCTTGACTTGACTCGACAATCGGCTTATCATGGGCGTACAGAGTTTTTCAAGGAGTTCCACCATGTTCAAGCGTTATCAAGGCAGTTATGTCTTTTATGTAGTCCTGTTCTTTTTCTTTTTCTTCTGCATGGCAGCGTTCAGTTCGGTGCTTTCGGTATATTTGATCAGCATCGATATCGGGATGGCCGACATGTCGCGCATCGTATCCGCGTCGGCGATCTTCGCCTTCGCCACGGTGCCGCTGACCGGATACATCTGCGATCTCACGAAAAAACCACGTCTGGTGACCGCGATCATGATGGTGATCATGGGCATCGGGGCGGTGCTGTTTTCCTTCAGCCGGACGGTGGGGCTGCTGTTCTTCCTGAACGGGCTGTCCTTCTCCATGATCTCGGCGGTGCAGCCGGTGCTGGAGCGCCTGGCTGGTGCATCTAAATACCGTTATGGCGTGCTCCGGGTGTGGGGTACGATCGGTTACGCGGTCGGAGCACAGGCGGCCGGTGTCATTTTGGAACACATGCCGGCCCGATGGCTGTTCATCATCATCCTGGCGGGCGGTGTGCTGACGGCACTGGGCCTTACCGGGGCGGATGATCCGATCCCCGAGGAGAAGGATCCGGCCGAAGAGGAGCAGCGCGTCAGTTTCAAAGCGTTCCTCAAGAAACCGGCGTTCCTGCTGTTCTGCTTCATGACTGTACTGTTCTGGGGCGCCTCCGGCGCTAACATGACCTATATCCCGGTATTGCTGAAAGATTTGGGCATCACGACCGACAGGATCGGTACGATCATCTTCTTCAGTACGCTGGTGGAGATCCCGCTGATCGTGTTTTCCAATAAGTTCATGGACAAGTTCAACGGAAAGGAACTCGTCGTGTTCGCCTCCGGCTTGAGCCTGGTAGAGTTCCTGGTCTACAGCCTCGTCCAGGAGATCTGGATCGTTGTGATGATCGTGATCCTGTTCAAAGCGATCGCTACGACCACCTACGTAATGATCACTTTGAAAGTGGTGCGCAACCTGGTGGAAGACGAGATGTCCACCACGGGCATGTCGCTGGTCAATACGGCGAGCAGTCTGGGCATGATCATCATGCAGAACGTGGGCGGCATCGTAGTCGAGGCCACCAGTCTCCGTTCCTTCTATCTGATCCTGGCAGCGATCATGGCTTTGATCATCCTGCTTACGACGTTTCTTAAAGTGAGCAATACAAAAAAAGTATTTGAGTAAAAAAATAAGACATGGCCTGCAGTCGCAGGTCATGTCGTTTTTTCTTCGTCAAGATAAGCGTTGAGATATAGTTTGCATCCTTCTTCCAGCGTCATGTCAGAAGTGGAGTTCTGGATCATATGCTTGATCGCCAGAGAAGGGATCTGGATGTCGTCCATCTTGAGTGCGCGTTTGCGGATGCGGGCCATGTTTTCCACGATGGATCTGAGGTCCTCGGCTTCGCAGGAAGCCCGGTAGAGAGCAGCGTCCCGCTGCCTGCGGCGTTTACAGCAGATGTTGTGCAGGTACCGCAGAAGCGCCGCGATGCCAAAGGTCAGCGGCATGATGGTGACAAGAGAGATCCAAAGGGGGATCCGCGTGGCGAATCCATAAAAATCGTTCCAGCCGCCCCGTTCCTCTCCAATAAACACTACCATGACCAGGTATACCACCGCGTAGATGAAGACCGGGATCAGGGCAAGAAAAGTTTCCCCAAGCCTGATGTAATGGTCGCAGATGAAGCAGCAGAAGGCGAGGATGGCCAGGATCGGGCAGACGCCATGGAGAAAGAAGCGAGAGCCGGTAAAGATCAGTACGAAGCCCTTGACAGGCGCCAGGATGCATAATGAGACGAGAAACGTCAGCGAGACCGCCGTCACCCCGGTGAACATCAGATCCACGACCCAGTCGGGCAGATGGTAATTGTTCGTTCGCATGCCATCGATGGTATAGGGAAGGCACAGCAGCATGGACAAGCCGGCCAGTATATTGGAGTTGACCGTGAACATGCAGAAGGTCCGGATGCCCATATGGTCGAAATTCTCATCGTAGAGGGTGACAAGATTCGTAACGACGCCAATGCAGACACAGACAGCCACAACGGCAGCGCTGATCAGCGCCATCAGACATTGCGTGCGGGTCTTTCGGAATGAAGGATCGTACATATCAATGACTGTGATAGACGCGTTCTTCGGTCTCGTACTTGGGTTCGCAGGTCAGGTGCAGGCCCAGTCGCTTGTAGATCTTCTCATCGACGGAGGAGAGCAGGACGGAGGCGTGTGCTTCGCAGCCCTTCAGCTTGGGCAGCTGCTGCAACGCCAGATCTGCCAAAGGATTGAGCACGGCGGAAGAAGACAGGGCGATGAGGATCTCGTCCGAATGCAGCCGCGGGTTGTGGCCGCCCAGATACGCAGTCTTGAGGCGCTGGATGGGTTCGATGAAGGTCGGGTTGATGAGCTTCAGTTCGTGATCGATATTGCCGAGTGCTTTCAGCGCATTGATCAGCGCGGAAGCGGCGCCGCCCAGCAGATCAGAGGTGCGGCCGGTGACGATCTGCCCGTCGGGCAGTTCGATGGCCATGGCCGGCAGACCGGTCTCCTCCTCGCGGGCCAGCGCAGCGCCAACGACCGGACGGTCCTCGGTGGTCAGGCCGGCCTGCTTCATGAGCAGTTCCAGTTTATAGAAAGCGCTGCTGCAGTCGTCGCCTCGTTTGAGGTCGGCGGCACACTGCAGGTAGCGGCGGATGACTTCCTGGTAAGAGGCCTGGCGGCAGACTTCATCATCGATGATGCAGTTGCCGACCATGTTGACGCCCATATCGGTAGGAGACTTGTACGGGCTCGCACCATAGATGCGGTCGAAGATGGCGTTCAGCACAGGGAAGATCTCGACATCACGATTGTAGTTGACCGTCGTCACGCCGTAGGCTTCCAGATGGAAAGGATCGATCATATTGACGTCGTTGAGGTTCGCGGTCGCGGCTTCATAGGCGATGTTGACCGGATGCTTGAGCGGCAGGTTCCAGACGGGGAAGGTCTCGAACTTGGCGTAACCGGCTTCGACACCGTGTTTGTGCTCCTGGTAGACCTGCGACAGGCAGGTGGCCATTTTGCCAGAACCGGGACCTGGTGCCGTGATGATGACCAGCGGGCGGGTCGTTTGGATGAATTCATTTTTACCATAGCCTTCATCGCTGACGATACGTGTGACGTCGCTCGGATAGCCGGGAATGACATAGTGCAGATAGGTAGGTATGCCCAAATCCTCCAAACGAGCGCGGAACTGATCCGCCGCTGGCTGATGGGTGTATTTGGTGATGCAGATCGAGCCCACGTACAGCCCGATCTCACGGAAAGAATCGACCAGGCGCAGCGTGTCCATTTCATACGTAATGCCCAGATCGCCGCGGATCTTGTTGCTTTCGATATCGTCCGCGCTGATGACGATGACGATCTCGGCCTGATCCTTCAGCTGCAGCAGCATCTGCAGTTTGGAGTCCGGCTCAAAGCCCGGCAGGACGCGGGATGCATGATAGTCGTCGAACAGTTTGCCGCCGAATTCCAGGTACAGTTTACCTCCGAAGCGGGCGATGCGTTCGCGGATGTGTTCAGATTGAGTCCTCAGGTACTTATCGTTGTCGAAACCGATCTTCATGGGGTGCTCCTTTTCTTGTCATTCAAAAACCAATACGGAGACTATGATACCATGAGAGAAAAAACGCGTCAATAAAAAGGTTGCAATAGCACAGGAAAAAAGTATAATAAAATCATGTCATAAGAATAAGAGGTGTTTATGGAAGACATCAGTATTTTTGACGTGATCGGACCAAATATGATCGGTCCATCCAGTTCTCATACGGCAGGCGCATTGAAGATCGCCTTGATGGCCCGGCATCTGGTCTCCGGCCCTGTGAAAGAGGTCACATTTCGGCTGTACGGTTCCTTTGCCCGCACCTATCGCGGCCACGGAACCGACAGGGCGCTCATCGCCGGCATCCTGGGCTTCGATACCGAGGACAAGCGCATCCGAGATGCGTATGAATTAGCGAAAGAAGCTGGATTAAAGGTCACTTTTGAGACCGATACGCAGGATCAAGACGTGCATCCCAACACGGTCCTCATCCGCTTGACCGATGCTGACGGACGTGTCCATTCCGTCATGGGTTCCTCCATCGGCGGAGGGGAAGTGGTGCTCAAGCGCCTGGACGGGGTGGCGGTCAACATCACGGGATCCGGCTGCACCCTGCTGGTCAAGCACATCGACCGGCCGGGAGCGCTGGCGTACATCGCCACCTGCACCAGTCAATGGAACATCAACATCGCCGCGCTGGCCATGCACCGTGAGGCGCGTGGGGAGACCGCGTATGCCGAGCTTACGATCGACAGTCCGGCGCCTTCCAGCATGCTGGAAGCCCTGCGGGCACATCCTCTGGTCACCGAAGTGACGCAGATCATAGTGTAAAGGAGGAGCAGCGATGAAATTCAAGACAGGAGCCGCACTCCTGGAACAATGCGAAACTTTACAGATCCCGATCTCAGAGGCGATGATCCGCCGGGAGATCACGATCTCCGGACAGGATAGGGAGGCCATCCTGGAGCGGATGCGCCGTGCCTGGCAGATCATGCGGGACGCGGTGGAGGAAGGCCGGGAGGGCCATCTGCACTCGATCGGGGGTCTGATCGGCGGAGAAGGCAAGAAACTTTTGGACCACATCACGGTCCGTTCCCTGATGCGCAAGGCAGCGGCCTATGCCATGAGCGTGCTGGAAGTCAATGCTTCGATGGGTTTGATCGTGGCCGCCCCGACAGCGGGCAGCTCAGGCGTCATCCCCGGAGTATTCATGTCGGTGCAGGAAAAAGAAGGATTCACGGACGAGCAGATGATGCTGGCGTTGTTCAATGCCGGTGCCGTAGGTTATCTGATCATGCAGAATGCCACGGTGGCAGGTGCTGAGGGTGGATGCCAGGCGGAGATCGGCTCTGCCGCGGCCATGGCGGCTTCGGCTGTGGTGGAACTGATGGGCGGGACACCGGAGCAGTGCCTGGCGGCGGCTTCTGATGTTTTATCTTGCATGCTGGGACTGGTCTGCGACCCTGTCGCCGGACTTGTGGAGATCCCTTGCCAGAAGCGGAACGCAACGGCGGCCTGCAACGCGCTGATCTGCGCGGAAATGGCACTGGCCGGTATCGAGACGCCGATCCCCTTCGACGAGATGGTCACGGCTACGTACCGGGTCGGCCGCAGTATACCTTATGAATTACGTGAGACCGCGTTGGGCGGGGTGGCAGCAACACCGTCGGCCTGCGCGTTGTGTGATCAGATTTTATGTGCAAGAAAGGAAAATGCGTAATGACGAACGAAGAAAGATTACAGCAGATGGGTATCACTTTGCCGGAAGCTCCAGCGGCAGGCGGCCTTTACACGCCGTTCGTGCAGACCGGGAACCTGGTCTTTGCCAGTGGATTTGTTCCGGCAGCGACCGAGGAGCCATTGAAAGGCAAGCTGGGTCAGGATCTGACCATTGAAGAGGGACAGGAGGCGGCGCGCCTTTGCATCCTGAACATGCTGGCTGCCTGGAAGCGGGATTTCGGCACGATCAACAACATCAAGCGCGCGGTCAAACTGGTGGCTTTCATCCAGTCTGCACCGGATTTTTACAGCCAGGCGCAGGTCGCCAACGGCGCCAGCCAGCTGGTGATCGATCTTTTTGCAGCACCGGCACCGGCCCGCTCCGCGATCGGCATGGCAGCGCTGCCCCTGAACGTGCCGGTCGAAGTTGAAGCGGTATTCGAGGTGGAATAAAGCAGCCTGAGTCGGATCGAAGTGTCAGAGACAGGGGAGGTGCTTTCATGAAACTGGCTTTTATCGGCACGGGTAAGATCATCGCGGACGCGTTATATGCGGTCAGCCCTGTGGAAACGTTGGAAAAAACTGCGGTCTTTGCCCGGCCGCACAGCCGTGCCAAGGCAGAAGCACTGGCTGCAGAATTCGGTATCAAAGAAGTGTTCACGGATTATACGGAACTGCTGGAAAAAACAGAAGCCGATACAGTCTATATCGGCCTGATCAACAGTGCCCACTATCCCTATGCGAAAGAGGCCTTGGAGCATGGCAAAAACGTCATCTTGGAAAAACCTTTCACAGGATATCTGGAGCAGACCCTTGCATTGATGGCGCTGGCCAGGGAAAAGAAACTGTTTCTTCTGGAAGCCATCACCGTGCTGCATGGGGAGATTTTTTATGAGATGCAGAAAAATCTTCCGAAACTGGGTCCGATCCGCATGCTGCTGGCCAACTATTCCCAGTATTCCAGCCGGTATGATGCGTATCTTGCAGGGGAAATCCCACATGCTTTTGACGCGGCTTACTACGGAGGCGCCCTGTTCGATATCGATATTTACAATGTCTGCTACTGCGTCGGATTGTTCGGTCAGCCGCGGCAGGTAGCCTATTATCCTAATCTGGGTCCTAATGGGATCGATACTTCCGGTACGTTGGTGCTTTCCTATGATGGGTTTACAGCTTCCCTGACCGGAGCAAAGGACTCGGACAGTCCTTGTTTCGTCAGCGTGCAGGGAGAAAAGGGATGGATCCGTCTGGACGGCAAGCCCAATACCGCGACGGAACTGCTTACGACCTATACCACCGGAAAGGCGTCGGGAACGGAAAGGGACGCGGCCGGGGCGATCATCCGCCCGATCCGGGAAGAGAAATTCGAGGAACCGCCGCATTTCCATCGGATGACACAGGAGTTTGAAGATTTTGCTCGTATCATCGATGAGAAAGACTATGCAGAAGCCGAACGCCTGATGCACATCACCGAAGGTGTGATGCGGGTGCTGGATCAAGGCAGAAAAAGTGCAGGCCTTTGGGCATAAAAAACACCCATCGAAACACGGACTTTACGTCTGGAGTTCGATGGGTCTTATTTTATGCAGTACGGTTTTTTCGATAGATCCGTATGAGGCCTTTGATGAGCAGATCATCGTCAATGATGATCTTGCGGCGGCTTTGTGTGAGGATCGGCCGTGCCAGCCCGCCGGTAGCCACGACCGTTGCTTTCTGTCCCAGCTCTTCTTCGATCCGATCGATCATGCCGTCGAACATGGAAGCCTGCCCGTAGATCAGGCCGCTCTTCATGCAGTCGATGGTATTGGTGCCGATGACATGACCAGGTGCTTCCAGACTGATATTCTGCAGCTGAGAAGCCCGGGAAGCCAGGGCATCCAGAGAGATGCGCACACCGGGAATGATCACACCGCCTCGGTAATTGCCGTTGCCATCGATCACACTCATGGTACTGGCGGTGCCCAGATCCAGGATGATCAGCGGCGGTTTGTATTCCGCCAGTGCCGCTACCGCGTCGACGACCAAGTCGGAACCCAGCTGCTTGGGGTTGTCGATCAGAATGTTGAGACCGGTCTTGACGCCGGGGCCGACGACCAGCGGCTCCACATCACAAAAGATGCGGACGGCACGCTTGAGGATCTCCGTCAGCTGCGGGACGACGGAGGAGATGATCGCACCATCGATCTCGTGCCGGTCGATACCGTGCATCAGGACGATATTGCGGAAGAAGACGGCATATTCATGCTCGGTCTTCTGGTGGTCGGTCGCCACACGGGCGGAGAACAGGATCTTGTCGTTCTCATCAACGATACCGATGACGATATTAGTGTTGCCGGTATCCAATGCGAGGATCATTTCAGTTGCCTCCTTTGAAAACTAAGCGCAAAGCCTTGACGATCGCGCCGGACAGGATGCCGGCCACGATGGCTTCCAGAACACCGTTGACCGCGATGACGCTCATGATGGCGGCAAAGAGGGCGGAGTAGGAGATGCCGATGGCATCCGCATAGGCATGTCCGAAGAGGACATAGATCAGGCCCATGACGAGGATCGTGTTGGTCATGGAACCGGCAACGCCGCTGATGAACAGGGCAATGCTGTCTGTACCCTTTTTACCTTTGAAAGCACCTTTGAGCGCCTGGTAGACGTACCAGGGAACGATGCCCACCAAAATACGGGGAATGAAGCAGATGATCAGGCTCCACAGCGGCCCAAGAGGGGTCACGCCCGCAGACATGAAGGGTGAAAAGATGAAGGACGTCAGTGCGGGGGACGTGGTGGCCATGATCATGCTCGTGAGACCAAATAAAAAGCCCAGAACAGCGCCGCGTTTCGGACCCAGGATGAGGGAACCGATGATGACAGGTACATGGATGATGGTCGCGTTGATCACGCCCAATGGAATGTAGCCGAGCGACGGTGTGAAGGCCAGTAAGAAGATGATGGCGCCGAGCAGCGCCGTCTGTACAAGGCCGAGTGTCCGGCTCTTATCAGATGTGAGATCCATATGCAATTGTTCCTTTCGTATGACAAGCTGGTACTCCGTAACGGATGCACCGCAGCCTTATTATAATCTTACGGGAGGGCCTTGTCAATCTGTGCAATATGACAGGAAAATCGATTGAAAACAGTACATGGTTTTGGTATAATCAAGCCAAATACCGTAATTTATGGAAAGAGGTGCTTTACCATGCAATTTGGCCATTTTGATGATGTACGGAAAGAATATGTGATCACGACACCCAAAACCCCGCTGCCCTGGATCAATTATCTGGGTTCCGAGGATTTCTTCGGACTGATCTCCAATACGGCGGGCGGTTATGCTTTCTATAAAGACGCCAAGCTGCTGCGCATCACCCGGTATCGGTACAATAATACACCATTGGACAACGGCGGTCGCTATTATTATATCAAGGATGGCGAGACCATCTGGAATCCCGGCTGGCAGCCCACGCAGACCGAACTGGACGAGTATACCTGCCGTCATGGCCTCGGCTACACCGTCATCACAGGCAAGAAGAACGGCCTGAAAGCGCAGATGGAAGCCTTCGTGCCGGTGCATGACGCCTGTGAGATCCATCGCATCACGCTGACCAATGAAAGCGAAGCCGAGAAGGATGTGGATCTGTTCAGTTTCATCGAGTTCTGCCTGTGGAACGCGCAGGATGACCAGACGAATTTCCAGCGCAACTTCTCCACCGGCGAAGTCGAAGTCATCGGCAGCACCATCTATCATAAGACCGAGTACCGCGAGCGCCGCAATCATTTCGCGGTGTACTCTGTAAACAAGGAGATCGAAGGATTCGATACCAGCCGCGACGCGTTTATCGGCCAGTACAATGGCTTCCATGATCCGGAAGCTGTCCTGGAAGGCAAGTCCCGCAACTCCGTGGCCCATGGCTGGGCGCCGATCGGTTCCCATCATCTGAAGGCGCAGCTGGCCCCCGGCGCTTCCGAAAGCTTCGTTTTCGTGCTGGGCTACTGCGAGAACCCGCGGGACCAGAAATTCGTGGCCCCGAACGTCATCAACAAGAAGCCGGCGGATGAGCTGCTGGCGAAATATCAGACCGACGCGCAGGTCGATGCGGCACTGGATGCCCTGCATACCTACTGGGAGAACCTGCTGTCCACCTATTCCGTCAAGACCGCGGATGAGAAGCTCAACCGTCTGGTCAATGTGTGGAACCAGTACCAGTGCATGGTCACCTTCAACATGAGCCGCAGCGCCAGCTACTATGAAAGCGGTATGGGCCGCGGCATGGGCTTCCGTGATTCCTGCCAGGATCTGCTGGGCTTCGTGCACCTCATTCCGGAACGTGCCCGCGAGCGTATCATCGATATCGCTAATACCCAGTTCGAGGATGGCAGCACCTATCATCAGTATCAGCCGTTGACCAAGAAAGGCAACGCGGACATCGGCGGAGGTTTCAATGACGATCCGCTGTGGCTGATCGCCGGCACCAGTGCCTACATCCGTGAGACCGGGGATTTCTCCATCCTCGACGAGCCCTGTGCCTTCGATAGTGACTTCTCCAAGGCCGTACCGCTGATGGAGCATCTGCGCCGCAGCTTTGGTTTCACCACGAAGACCCGTGGCCCGCATAACCTGCCGCTGATCGGCCGTGCGGACTGGAACGACTGTCTGAACCTCAACTGCTTCTCCGAGGAGCCGGGCGAAAGCTTCCAGACCTTTGGACCGTCTGAAGGTCCGGTGGCAGAGTCGGTCTTCATCGCGGGTATGTATGTCAAATATGGCAATGAATACGCGGATCTGTGCGAAGCCAAAGGCCTGACCGAAGAAGCAGCTGATGTGCGGGCCAAGGTCGCGGAGATGGTCGACGTGATCGAGGATGCCGGATGGGATGGAGAATGGTTCGTCCGTGCCTATGATGCCTTCAGCAATCCTGTCGGCAGCAAAGTCTGCGAAGAAGGTCAGATCTTTATCGAGCCGCAGGGCATGTGCGTCATGGCCGGTGTCGGTCTGGAGAACGGCAAAGCCGCCCAGGCTTTGAAGAGCGTCGAGGAGCGGCTGGATTCCAAGTTCGGTATCGTCCTGCTGCAGCCTGCATATACGAAGTATCACGTCGAACTGGGCGAGATCTCGTCCTATCCGCCGGGATACAAAGAAAACGCTGGCATCTTCTGCCACAACAATCCGTGGATCGTCTGCGCCGAGACGCAGCTGGGCCATGGCGACCGCGCGTTCGAAGTCTTCCGCAAGACCTGCCCGGTCTACCTGGAGGAGATCAGCGAAGTGCATCGTACCGAGCCGTACGTCTACTGCCAGATGGTCGCGGGCAAGGATGCTCCGACCTTCGGTGAAGGCAAGAACAGCTGGCTGACCGGTACCGCCGCATGGACCTTTACGGCCATCAGCCAGTACATCCTGGGCATCCAGCCCACACTGTCCGGCCTGAAGGTGGATCCTTGCATCCCGGCGTCGATGGATGGTTTTACACTGAACCGCAAATACCGCGGCGTTGAATACAAGATCACTGTGGACAACAGCGCGCACGCACAGAAGGGCGTCGCCGAGATGTACGTGAATGGCAACAAGATCGAAGGAAATGTGATCCCGCCGGTCGAAGGAACGACCGCGGAGGTCAAAGTCATCATGGAGTGAAATGAAGGATAGAGTCAAGATCCTGCTGGTACAGACAGCAAATATGAATTTCGGCGACGAAGTGATCGGCGCCAACAATGACTTCCTGCTGAGAAAGGCCATAGGATCCAGACCGTGTGATATACTGCACTACAGCATCTCGTCCAGAGATATAGGGCAATTGAAATATGTCGATGCGGTGGTGTTTGCCGGAGGCATTCTGAAAGCCACCAACGAAAAGTTCTGGATCTATATCCCGGAATTGATACAGGAAGCACAGAAACTGGGTGTACCTGTCTTCTTGAACGGGATCGGCGTAGAGCCCGCCATCCCGGGAGATGAGCGGAGCGAGGCCTTGAAAGAGGCGGTGAATCTGCCTGTCGTGAAGGGCATCAGTGTGCGCGACGACCTGGATCTGCTGAAAAGTGATTATATGGTCGATCCGGATATACCGCTGTACCGAGTGACCGATTCCGCGGTCTGGAGCCGGTGGGCATATGGTATCAAGGTAGATAAGGCTCTGAAGCAAAGCAGACGTCAGATCGGTGTGGGCATCGTCAGAGAGCGTTTGTTTGCGGATTATGGCCATCCGGAAATGACGCGCGATAAACAGATCGCCTTTTGGACGGGGGTCGTCCGGGAACTGGAACAGAAAGAGTTGCCCTGGGTGCTGTTCACCAATGGCGACCGCAATGATGAGCTCTTCGCGGATGAGATCCTTGAGACCATCGGGCATGGAGAAAAGCTGCCGACGCCGCGGAATGCGGACGAGCTTGTCGCGCGGATCTCGCGGATGCGCGGGGTGATCGCCGGACGCATGCATTCCAATATCATCGCGTATGCGCTGGGCGTGCCCAGTGTCGGCTTTGTCTGGAATCGGAAACTGCGGTTCTGGAGCGAAAGGATCGGCTGTCCGGAACGGTTCTTCTCCGTGGAGGAGATGGATCCGCAAAGAATGGTCGAAGTCCTGGAGGAGACGCTGGATCGGTCCATGCGGGTTCCCTTAAGAATCCGGATGCCATCCTACCGCGCGGTCAGGAAATTTGTTAAAAAATGGTGCAACGTCCGCCCGGATCGGGCCACTGCCGAAGATATCGACTGGAGCAAGTATCTGGTCGCGGTAGGTATGGGCGGGCTGGAATTAAGATATCCGGCGACGCATTCCTTGGAAGCGCTTACGCATGCGCTGGATGCTGGGTACCGGAACCTGCATGTGGACGTGCGATTGACCAGTGATATGGTCCCGGTCTGCATCAGCCGCTGGCACGAGGAGACCTTCGACCATCTGAATATCCTTACTGAAAAAGAAGGATACCAGGAAGCTTTGCCGTTTGATACGTTTTCTCACGCCAAATGGTATCAGCGGTTCCCGACCCTTGCGTTCGAGGACTTTGCGAAAGCCGTTGCCGCATCTCCTAAGAAAAAGGGGTTGAAGATCTTTCTGGGGGTCGGTAAGCCGTCCGAGGAAAAGTTTCAGCTGCTTCTGGATTGTCTGCAGCGGCAGTTCGATGCCGGCCTGCTTGATCAGAAGCAGATCATCCTGCGGGTGGAACGTCGCGCCGATGCGTTGAAAGCGCGGGAAGTGATTCCGGGTCTGGCGCTGATGTATCATCTCGTACCAAAGGCGGACACGCCCTGGGAGGAGAAATGTGGGAAGGACCTGGCCTGGTGTAAAAAGAACAAGGTCCGGTTCGTCAGCATGAATGTACGGAATTATGAAGGTGAGATCCCGGAACTTGTACGTACGTATCCCGCACGGTTGTATATCTTCACATATGTGAAAACAGAGCGTATGGAAGAAGCGATCCGCGACGGTGTGCCTATGGTCGGTTCCCGGTATTATGATGTATCATATCTAAACAGACTTACTAAAGAATGACGTAAAGGAGAATCATCATGCAGTATCCTCAGTTTCCAAGAACGACCGTAGGCGGCGAGTCCGTTTCCCGCCTCATCATGGGCAGCAACTGGCTCCTGGGCTGGAGTCACACGAGCGTATCGGCCGATCAGATGATCAAACGCCGTTATGACAGTGCTGAGAAATTCAAGCCGGTCCTGGAGACATATCTGAAATATGGCATCGACACCATCATGGCGCCGTTCAGCGCAGGTCCGGAACTGGTGAAGGCAATTAAAGACACGGAGCAGAAATGCGGCCGCAGGATCATTATGATCGACACGCCTTTCCTGAATGTGGACGATACGCCGGAAGCGCGCAGGGAGGCAGAACGCCAGGTAAAGGCGTCCAAGGAGATCGGTTCTACCTTCTGCCTGATCCATCATGCGCATGCCGAGCAGCTGGTCAATAAGAACCTGCGTCAGATCGTCCGCCTGGACGATTACACCAAGATGATCCGCGACGCCGGCCTGATCCCTGGCCTGTCCGCCCATATGCCGGAGATGATCGTGTATTCCGACGCTAACGGTTATGATGTGGAGACCTACATCCAGATCTTCAACTGCATGGGCTTCCTGATGCAGGTCGAGATCGAAACGGTCGCGTCCATCATCCACAATGCGAAGAAACCGGTCATGACCATCAAGCCGATGGCCGCCGGCCGTACCACACCGTACGTGGGACTGACCTTCTCCTGGAACGCGATCCGCGACAAGGATATGGTCACAGTTGGTGCGTTCTCTCCGGATGAAGTGGAAGAGGATATTGAGATCTCCTTCGCGGCGCTCGAGCATCGCTTCCCGAACCTGGAAAAACGTTCCAGCCCGGTCCAGAACCAGGCCGCTTTTGGAGATAAATAAGAAAGGGTAAAACCTATGTTTACCGGAAAAACGATCCTCATCGGAGTGACCGGCGGGATCGCCGCGTACAAGATCCCCAATCTGGTCAGCATGCTGGTCAAACAGCATGCTGACGTGCATGTGATTTTAACAAAAAACGCGACAGAGTTCATTCCGCCGATCCCCTTTGAGAGTCTGACAAAAAACAAGTGCCTGATCGATACCTTCGATCGGAACTTCACTATGGACGTGGAGCATGTTTCGCTGGGCAAGAAGGCGGACGCCGTTCTGATCGCACCGGCCACGGCAAATATCATCGGCAAGATCGCCCACGGCATCGCGGACGATATGCTGTCGACGACGGTCCTGGCCTGCCGCTGCCCGATGCTCATCAGTCCGACCATGAACACCCGTATGTATGAGAATCCGGTGGTGCAGGATAACATGAAGATCCTGCAGAAGTACGGCTGGACCGTCATCGGTGCGGAGACCGGACACCTGGCCTGCGGTGATGATGGTGCAGGCAAGATGCCGGAGCCCGCGGTGCTGTTCGAGTATCTGGAGCAGGCCATCGCGTGTAAAAAGGACCTCGCCGGCAAGAAAGTGCTAGTCACCGCCGGTCCTACGCAGGAAGCGATCGATCCGGTGCGGTATATCACCAATCATTCCTCCGGAAAGATGGGCTACGCGATCGCCAAGGCAGCCATGCTGCGTGGGGCCGACGTGACTTTGGTCAGCGGACCTGTAGCCTTGCAGCCGCCCCGTTTCGTGAAGTTCGTACCGGTCGTTTCCGCGGCGGACATGTA
>JAILDJ010000092.1 GCA_024689505.1 Clostridiales bacterium | reverse complement strand
GATTTGTATCTGGAAACAATGTCACTATTTATTCTTCTTCATATGTCTTCCCTGAGTTTCATAATTCACCACGATATGTCGATCCGCCTGTTCGGCTTTCCGCCAAAGAAGGACAACCGTCTCCTCAAACCAGTCATTACGAAACATATCGACTGTGATTTGCGGTTTGATTATAGTCTTTTCTGCAATTTGTACTTGATGTACCCGTTCGGGTAATCTTCGAGTTTGCAGTACACCGTATAGCCGAATTTCTTAAAGAATTCCACATTCCAGTCGCGGGCATCGATCATCACAATACAAGCGCCGTTATTCTTCGCTTCCTGCTCGATATCCGAAAGGAGCCTGGAACCTATGCCCTGATTGCGGTATGGCTCATCTACCAACAGCATTTCAACAAATGCGATATTCCAGAAATTCACGCTTGCAAATCCAGCGGCTATCGGTTCATCTTTATCGCCCTGTATTTTCCTTCCGATGAATTCAAAACCATGCACAGCAGGGACCTGTGACCAATTGTATTCAACGAGTTTATCGTCAATGTACTCGGCATCATCCTCATTACCAGACTGAATCTCAAATGTGCAGGAAACAGGATAAATACCCTCGTCGGAATAATCGTCAAGCCGTTTTATCATATCGTAGTGGGTATGGCCTTTTGTCGGGCAATCCTCGATCGTACCGCATACCGAAAAACCGAATTTCTCATATAGCGGCCTTGCCTGAAAATCAAAAGTGCCCAGCGTCATAAAATGACAGCCCTTTTCTCTAGCCGCGCGTTCCGCTTCGCGAATCAGGGCGGAGCCGATTCCCTGATCACGGTACTTTTCTTCCACCCACAGGATGTCCAGATCCGCAACCCTCCAGCAGTTTAGAATAAGATTGCACCCAGCAATATTGTTTCCAGCGCTGTCGGTAACTTTGAATACGACCAATTCGTCCTCGATCGCATCTTCATAATCTATTTTTGAATCGGTGATCGCATTGAGCTTACCCGAAATAAGTTCTTCATCGCCTTCTGAACAGGGTATGATTCTATACTTCAATGTCTTTCTTCCACAAATCTTTCTTTGAATTATCCAATTATCTTACTTCAGATACTCCATATCTTTTGGTTCATATGGCACAGAAATGAAATCCTTCTTCTGGTGGTACAAACAGCATACCGTCTCCACATGATAAGTGAATGGGAACATGTCAACGGTACGGATCCTTTCAACCGTATAGCCGGCTTCTTGGAAGAAGGGCAGATCCCGGACCAGGGAAGTAGGTTTGCAGGATACGTATATGAATCGATCCGGGGCAAACTTCAGGATCTTTGGAAGTGCCTTGGGGTGGATACCATCACGCGGTGGGTCCAGGATGACCAGATCCGGGTGGATCTCCAGCGTATCGATTTCCTTCAGTACGTCACCTGCGATAAATCGGCAATTGTTGAGACCGTTCAATCCGGCATTGATGCGGGCTGCATCGACAGCTTCTTCCACGATCTCGATACCGGTCACGGAAGCTGCTCCGGCACCGGCCAGGATCTGGGCGATGGTGCCAGTCCCGCAGTAAAGGTCGAAGACTTCAGCTCCGGAGACATCCCCGGCGAAATCACGGACGACAGAATACAGACGTTCCGCACCTTTGGAATTGGTTTGAAAGAAAGAGAAAGGGAAGATCTCGAAACTGAGCCCTAATAAAGACTCGGTGAGGGAAGCTTTGCCATATAGGATCTCCAGAGTGTCGCTCTGCACCACATCGGCCTGGCGGTCGTTCACAGTATGCAGGATCCCGCCGATGGACTCATCACGCGGGAGAGATAGCAGTTGTTTTGTCCAAGAAGTCAGATCGGGTCCTTCTGCGCTGGTCGTGATCAGGTTGACCAGGATCTGCCCATCCAGGAAGCTGCGGCGCAGTACGAGATGGCGCAGGAAGCCTTCATGTGTATAAGTGTTGTAATGAGAAGCACCCGCGGCAGCGAAATACTGCTGCGTTTCAGAGAGGATCTTCGCCATGTCCGGATGGATGATGCGGCATCCGGGTGTGGGTACGATATCATGGAAAGCGCCGCGTTTATGCAGGCCTAAAGTCAAAGGACCGTCCTTGATCTCATCACCGAAGGAGAACTCCATTTTATTTCGGTATCCTTCAACAAGGGGACTTGGAGCGATCGGCTCCCAGATAGTATTGCTGCTTTCCAGTACAGGCTCCAGAAGCTTCTTGACCTGCTGTTCTTTCCAGGTCAGCTGCAGCTCGTAAGGGACGGTCTGATAACAACAGCCCCCACAGAAGGCGGCATGCGGACATGGCGGATCGATCTCGTAAGGGGCAGGTTTCAGGACCTCCTGCAGCCGGCCTTCGCGACGCCTTTTCCCCGTACGGCCGACGGTGACGCGGACGGTCTGCCCGGGGAGGGCACCTTTGACATGGATGGTCTGTGAAGTAAAAGGAGCGGCAGCCGATCCCTCGACTGCCGCTTGCATGATCCCTCGATTGGGAAAGGCGACATCGGTCACGACGCCTTCCCGAAAGATCGGTTCTTTGGGCATATGATTAATCCTCGATTGCTTCTTTGATTTCTTCTACGACTTCTTCCGCCGTTTCCTGAGCTTCTTCTACAGCTTCCTCAACAGCCTCTTCGGCCTCGGCGGCAGCTTCTTCGACAGCGGCCTGGAAATCAACGTCATCGTCTTCGAAATCCTCTTCATCAAGATATACGAAATCATCGTCATCATCTTCGTCCTTTGCCTTGCAGAGGATCTTCTTCAGGGCGATCGCGACGGCAACGCATACGGCAATGATTGCAAGCGTGATGAGCGCGTACTTGATAATGGAGCGTTTTTTCTCGTTCTGTTTGATAGACACCAGGATGTTTTTGATCTGATCCAGTTCTAAAGCATTCATGCTTATGACCTCCTTGGACTTGGGATATGTTGATTATACATTATATCATCGGATTTCACAAGAGGAACATGAAAAATTCACATTGATTTGCCACCATGAATCATGTATAATGAGCGGCGGAGGTAGAGCTATGAAACAGAGAAGATTTTTATGTATCGTTATGATCTGTGTGCTGCTTTTCAGCGGCTGCAGTCTGCTCAATAGAGAAGAAACCGAGAAGATCCCGGAATACACTTTCGGGCAGGAAGGAAATTACGACGTGGCCCATTTCGACAACGTCACGTTGGAGATCGACCTGGGGTATCTGCAGGACAAAGAACGCAATTATGCGGCATATCAGGTGGATGGCGCAACAAAAGCCGTGAAAGCATATCTTAAGGACCGTACGCAGAAGGACGTCGTGCTGATCCTGCGCGCTGGTGATGGCCCGACCATGGTCTACGAAGGTCAGGCAGAGATCTACTATGCACAGAATCGTACCACGCCCTATACGTCATTGATCACGCAGGTCATGATGGGTGTGGATGGTGTGCCGGACTGGCTGCGCGAGGGCGTTGGCGCTTATGTTGCAGAAACGAATAAAGAAAGCCTGCTCAAGACCCAGGCACATCTCATCGATTGCCTGAACACCTATGTTGCGCAAGAGGAAGCGGAACGGGCCGAGGATAGTGAAGCGCCGCAGGAAGCGGTCTATTACGATATCGATACGTTGGCAAGCGTGCTGAAGAAAAATGGTGCATATGATACAGCGTCTCAGCTGGGTGATATGACTGAGCAGATCGCGGCGATCGGATATCCGGAAGAGGCGTATAATTTCCGTGGCGCGTACTGCATCTACGCGGGATCGTTCGTCAAGTATCTGGAAGCGAACTATGGACATGATGCGGTGATGGCGGCTTATGATGGAACCGAATTCTCAGAAGCGTTCGGGGTATCGTTCGAGGCAGCGCGCAAGGCCTGGTTCGAAGCTTTGTAAGTGATGTAAAAACCGAAATAGTAACAGGGAAGCCCTGAGAGTCAGTGTCAATTGTGACTCTTGGGGCTTTCTATAAACGACGGCAGTTCGAAAAGCAATGAAGGAGGGTCTCGCATGGGTATTACAGAGCGTATGCGGTGTAAGCAAGTGTACGGAACCGTCTCATCTCAGGACCGGTCTTATATGATGTCACCGGTCGGTCCAGCCGAGTTTGTCCAGGTCACCGCGCCGGATGACAACACGATCCTGATCGATCCGTCGGTCAAAGGGCAGCCGATCCTGGGCTTTGGCGCGAACTGGACGGATACGGATCTCTATAATCTGACGCGTATGAGCCTGGTACAGCAGGATCGGGTCCTGGAAGCATTGTTCGATCCCGAGACCGGTGCGGGATGGAATTTCATGCGTGTCCCCTTTGGAAGTACTGACTGGGAGCGCAATTTCGATTTCTATTCTTATGATGATATGCCGGAGGGCGAGAAGGACTGGAAACTTGAGCATTTCAGTGTGCAGAGGGATATCGACCGGGGCTTCTTTGATATTCTGCGTCGGGTGCGGGACCGGTATCCCGAGGTGCGGCTGCTGGCCTCCGTGTGGGGGCTGCCTGGTTGGATGAAAAGCAATGACAGCTTGCTTGGCGGGATCTTCCTGCCAGAATATACCGAGGTCTATGCCCGGTATCTGCGCAAGGCGGTCCAGGCTTTTGCGGAGCAGGGGATCGAACTGTATGCCATTACGATCCAGAACGAACCGAAGTCCAGCGATGCACCGAATTATAACAGAGGCACGCCTTGTACGCGCTTTACCTGGCGGCTGCAGAGAGGCGTACTGATCGCCCTTGCGAAGGAGTTCCGGGAGTACGGGATCCAAACGAAGATCTGGGCTTATGACCATAATTTCGACATGGCGGACATCTTCGTTGATCCGCTGCTGGCAGACGAGGAAGCGCGGGCAGTGATCGATGGCATCGCTTTCCACCCGTATCGGGGTGATCCCGCTGTGATGGAGCGATATGCGGCGCAGTATCCGGAGATGCCGATGTACAGTACCGAAAAGACGGTGGCAGATCCTGCGGGTATGGATGAATTGCTGCGTCAGCTGCGGCACGGATCCCGCTCGTACATCCTTTGGAATTTCTGTACGGATGAATATGGCGGACCGCATATGCTGGCCGGGAATCCCTTCCCCTATAACCGTCTGGATCCCAATACCAGTATCTGCGTGCCATTGAAAGATCCAGAACACTGGGAAAAGACCGGTGCATATGGTATGTTCGCACAATTTTCGCACTATTTGAAACGTGGCATGCGTCGTGTAGACTGTACTTATGGGCATCCGCGATGGATCACAGCTACAGCTTTCCAGGCTGAGGATGGGATGGTGGCGGTCGTGGCGGTCAACCAAACGGATTGCGTCCAGGAGTTCAAACTGCAGTGCGGCAATAGGACGGCAAATTGCAGTATACCAGCGCGCGGCGTCGGAACGTTTACTTTTGTACCGGAAGCGGGACAGCCCGTCGTTCCCATCAGCTCAGCACCGGAAAAGAAGTTCCCGGAGATGCCGATGTGGGATCTGACGCCGGTAGACTTCTGGTTCGATCAGGAAGCCCGTGCTGGAGAGGAGATCCGTTTCCATGTCCGGGTACGGAACGTGGGAAACGCTCCGACCATCCCGAATGTTACGGCGGTCGTGGACTTCCTGTTGGACGGGGATTACCGGGTCGCAAGGTCATACGATACGGTACCGGTCCTGCAGCCGGGTGAGGAGGTCGTTTTTCACGCGAAAGCACCGGTCTATGATGCTTCCGGCACTGGCTGCAAATCCACATGGACGGCCACACCGGGCTGGCATGACATCATGGCGTTCATGACAGTGGGCGGAACATTGGAAAAGGAGAATCCATATAACAATCGTTGTTCCAAAGAATTCTATTTTGCATAAATCGATGCATAAAAAAACTGCGGTAAACTTTCGTTTTACCGCAGTTTCGGTTTTGATGCACTTTACTGATTGCCCAGCAGCATGCCGCGGACCTTCATGGACAGACCGAAGAGGTTGATGAAACCATTCGCATCTTTATGATCGTACAGGTCACCGGTGGTGAAGCTTGCGATGCTCTCGCTGTACAGGGAGTTGGGAGAGGTGGTGCCCGCCGGAATGATATTGCCCTTATACAGGATCATGTTGACGGTACCGGTCATGACCTGGTTCAGGGAATCTACGTAAGCGGAAAGAGCCTCACGCAGCGGCGTGAACCATTTGCCGGAGTAGACCAGATCGGCGAAGTCGACCGCGATCTTCTGCGTGTGAGCGAAGGTCTCCTTATCCCAGACCAGATGGGAGAGCTGCTCGTGGGCCGCGAACATGATCGTGCCGCCCGGAGTCTCATAGATGCCGCGGGATTTCATACCGACGACACGGTTCTCCAGGATGTCGATGATGCCGATGCCGTTGGCGCCGCCGAGTTCGTTCAGCTTGGTGAGCAGGGCGACGGGATCCATCGCTTCGCCATTGATCGCCACAGGAACACCTTTTTCAAACTGCAGGCTGATCTTCGTGGGCTCATCCGGCGCTTTCTGCGGGGTGACACCCAGTTTCAGAAGCTTCTCATAATCGGGAGCCTGGGATGGATCTTCCAGATCCAGACCTTCATGGCTGATATGCCAGATGTTGCGGTCGCGACTGTAGCTGTCGCCCTTCTTGATGGGGCACTCGATACCGCGGACCTGGCAGTACTCGATCTCTTCTTCACGGGACTGGATGTTCCAGATACGCCACGGTGCGATGATCTTCAACTGCGGAGCCAGGGCTTTGATGGTCAGTTCGAAACGGATCTGATCGTTGCCCTTACCGGTGCAGCCATGGCAGATGGCGACGGCGCCTTCCTGCAGCGCTACATCGATCAGAACTTTGGCGATCAACGGACGGGCCATGGAGGTGCCCAGCATGTAGGTGGATTCATACACAGCGCCAGCCTTAAGCGTCGGATAGATATAGTCAGTGATAAATTCTTCTGTGACAGTCTTGAGATAGAATTTGGAAGCACCGGACTTCAGCGCGCGTTCCTCGAGACCCTCGGTCTCCTGTCCCTGTCCAACATCGACGCAGACTGCGATGACGTCATAATCGTAGTTTTCTTTGAGCCAGGGAATGATGACCGTAGTGTCCAGACCGCCGGAATATGCCAGTACAACTTTATCTTTTGCCATGATGTGTCTCCTTGTGTTTTATATTCAGTGCTCATAATTATACAATCGTGATGCGTAAAATGCAAGAGGATTTGTGAAAAAACAAGGTTGCAATTATTCACAAAAATCTTTATAATAAAGACTACGTTTGATTAAAAGCGCATAAAAGATCGCGTGCATAAAATGCATGCAGAATGTATAAATGGAGGTTCGCTATGGAATTACAGGCATTGCAGGGACGTCATTTCCTTACATTAAAGGACTTTTCTCAGGAGGAGATCCTGGGTCTGCTGGATCTGGCGGCGGAATTGAAAGCCAAAAAGAAAAATTATGAGTTGGCGGATCATTTCCGTGGTTATAATATCGTGTTGATCTTTGAGAAGACCAGTACGAGGACGCGATGTGCCTTTGAAATGGCGGCCTTCGACTTAGGGATCGGTGTGACGTATCTGGATGCAGGCAGTTCCCAGATCGGCAAGAAGGAGAGCATCAAAGATACCGCCCGCGTGTTGGGGCGCCTGTATGATGGTATCGAATACCGCGGCTATGGGCAGGAGATCGTGGAGACGCTTGCCGCGTATGCAGGGATCCCTGTATGGAATGGGCTGACCAATGAATATCATCCGACGCAGATCCTGGCGGATCTGTTGACGATCCGTGAGCATTTCGGGGACCTGAAAGGTCGGAAGCTGGTCTATATGGGCGATGCCCGTTACAATATGGGCAACTCGTTGATGATCGGATGTGCTAAAGTCGGCATGCATTTCGTTGCCTGTACCGATCCAAAGTACTTCCCGGATCCCGCGCTGGTGGCGTATGCAGAAGAAGTGGCTGCCGGGAGCGGCGGCTCTATTACATTGACGTCGGATATTGAACAGGTAAAAGGCGCCGACGCTGTGTATACCGATGTCTGGGTCTCCATGGGTGAACCGGATGCGGTCTGGGAAGAGAGGATCCAGGCGCTGTCACCCTTTAAGGTAACGGCACAGGTGATGCAGAAAGCGGGACCGCAGGCGATCTTCATGCACTGCCTGCCTTCCTTCCATGATCTGAACACCGAGATTGGCTGTCAGATCTATGAGAAATATGGCTTGACCGATATGGAAGTTACCGACGAGGTCTTTGAAAGCCCGCAATCCGTCGTATTCGATGAGGCAGAGAACCGCATGCATACGATCAAGGCCGTGATCGCGGCAACGATATAAAGCAGCGTCTGCGCATCGAGGTTCCGAACACCTTCTCTCGCTAAACGCGCTGACGCGCAATACGCTCGAGTAAGGTGTATCGGAACTTCTTTTTGTGTCTAGATGGTAATACTGATCTGGACGATTACCTGTTACAAAAGCATCTAACTCATCTACCATGTAATGTTCCTATACACTACATGGTAGGATTTCGTTTCATTTCTCGACCATGTAGAAAACAAACGAAATTCTTTGTACGAACGAGTATAATACATGGTCATGAAGAGCTTTTTTCATACACCGTGTAATTGTTTTGAAAAGGGGACCGGATTTACATGATACAAAAGTGAAACGAACAGATATCATGTAAGGGACATGATCATTACCCGGTCAAATCATCTTTTGTGTTTCTGCCATGTTGAAACAAACCACTTTCACCGTAAAACACAAAAAACGTGTTTATCGAAATGATAAACACGTTTTTTAGCGACCCGGAAGGGGCTCGAACCCGTGACCTTCGGCGTGACAGGCCGACGTACTAACCAACTGTACCACCGGGCCTAATTGCACCATCACTTACTTCTGAATCCAATCGACTGAGGTGCAAACCAATTTCTGCTGCGCAGAAATTGGGGATCGATAGGAAAGTGACCCGTGGGAGAATCGAACTCCCGTTACCGCCGTGAAAGGGCGATGTCTTAACCGCTTGACCAACGGGCCGGATGTTATGAAGCATAGGAAACCTCTGCGATTATCGGAGAGGTGAACGGAGAAGGTAGGATTCGAACCCACGGACCTTTTGAGTCAACGGTTTTCAAGACCGCCTCCTTAAACCACTCGGACACTTCTCCAATAACAAAATGTATTATACTGAAGAAAGACGGGACTGTCAAGAAAAAAATACATGCCGCCCTTGTCAAAACGATGCATCTACCGTATAATGTTTAATATGTTAATGAAAAAGTAGGGAGCGCCTGTATGGGTGAGGAAAAGAAAAGAAAACTGGCGGGCCGGATCGCTTTGGACGAACTGGAAGCCGGAGATGATGCATTTCTCGAAAATGCGCACGGCAGGATCACGAGCAAACTGCCGGAAGGAGTAAAGAACCGTCGGGTCATGGAGGATATCGTTCAGATCGCATGGCCTTCTTTTGTTGAACTGATGCTCACGCAGTTGGTATCCATGGTCGATATGATGATGGTCGGTGGGCTTGGCCCCTGGGCATTGTCTGCGGTCGGACTGACCAACCAGCCCAAGTTCCTGCTGATGACCATGTTCATCGCTATGAACGTCGGTGCCACCGCTTTGGTCGCCAGAGCGAAGGGTGCGGGGGACCAGGAAAAGGCCAATCGCATCGTACGGCAGGCCCTCCTGCTGAACTTTACCTTTGGTCTGAGTGCCTCCATTTTGGGCTATATTTTCGCGCGGCCTATGGTCGTGTTCATGGGGGGACAGGAACAGCAGGTCATCGATGGGGCTACGGAATATCTGAAGATCCAGATGATCGGCTTCACCTTCATGGCGCTGACATCTTCCATCACGTCGGTACTGCGCGGCGTGGGTGACTCGCGTACCGCCATGATCTATAACCTGATCGCCAATCTTACGAACTGCTTCTTGAATTATGTTTTGATCTACGGACATTTCGGTGCACCTGCGTTGGGTGTCGCCGGTGCATCCTGGGCGACGATCATCGGTCAAGGTGTGGCTTTCGTCATCGCCTCTTACGTCATCCTGCGCGGCCGGGGGTATCTCCGCTTGGAGCTGTCCAAGGGCTTTAAGCCTGATTTCGGTCTGATCCGCGAGTTCATGGCCATAGGTGTTCCTTCCATGATCGAACAGCTGATCATGCGTGTCGGTATGGTCATTTATGCGAAGACGGTCGCCAGCCTGGGTACCGTGGCGTACGCAACGCATAACGTCTGCATGAACATCCAGGCGTTCTCTTTCATGAATGGTCAGGCTTTCGCCGTATCCGCCACTTCGTTGGTCGGGCAGAGCCTGGGCAAGCGGCGTCCGGATATGGCCGGTGCCTATTCCAGCCGTACGCAGAAATTGGGCATGGCGGTCTCCATGATTTTGGTTGTCCTGTTCATCTTCGGCGGCCGGTGGCTGATGGGCCTCTACAGCGAGGATGCGGAGGTCATCGAGAAGGGTACGACGATTCTGAGGATGGTGGCGCTCCTGCAGCCGCTGCAGTCCTCTCAGTTCATCTTTGCCGGTGCCCTGCGCGGTGCGGGTGATACAAGGTCTACGGCGATCATCACATTTATCACGGTGCTGTTGGTGCGTCCGATCACTGCGATCCTGTGCATCAACGTGTTCCATATGGGTCTGATCGGCGCCTGGGTCGCCATGGTCTGTGATCAGTTCCTGCGTTCTATTCTGGTGGGAATCCGGTATTATTCCGGAAAATGGACGCGGGTCTACAAGGATCCCAATTTAAAAAAGGCATGAAATTTTGCTTGACAAGTTGCTTCAGATACGGTATGATATACCCTGTTGTGAGACATAGGGGTATAGTTCAGTTGGTAGAACGTCGGTCTCCAAAACCGGATGTCAAGGGTTCAAGTCCTTTTGCCCCTGTAGCCCGCTGAGAGTTTCTCAGCGGGTTTTTTATTCGCTATTATTCAGAGGTGCATGGTATGGAAGCTTTACACGAGGCGCTGTCCCGGGTCTCAGCCGCAGAGGTCATCAAGGCGGTTTTGAGCGATCCTGTGTCCAAAGGGCAGGACCGAAGGGTCAATGTGCGCCGGATCCGCCTGAAAGGCAGGGAAGTCTTTCAATTCGAACGGTTGACGGAAAAACAGGCTTTCCATGAAAATGTTGAGGAGGAGCAGGTGCTTGAGCGTCTGGAAGCGGCCATGGAGGCTTTCCGTCAAATGACGGTCTGGACGGCTGACAGCATCTATTCTTTCAAGATCACGAAAAAGGGCAAGCTGCTGAGCAACCGGCAGAAACACCAGGAGGCTCAGGAAGTGCCGAAGACGCACGACCGCACGAAGCACCATCTGCTGCCGGAAGGCACTGTCATCCCGCCATTGGTCGATCTTGGTGTCTTTACCAAGGATGGAAAGATCGTCAAGACCATGTACGACAAATACCGGCAGATCGACCGCTTCGTTCAGATGGCCGATGAAGCACTGGAGGCAGCGCATCTTACGAATGGTCCGCTGCGCATCGTGGATTTTGGCTGTGGCAAATCCTACCTCACCTTTATTTTGTATTATTATCTTACGGAGATCCGCCATCTGTCCGTGGAAATGACAGGGCTGGATCTGAAAGAGGACGTGATCCGTCACTGTGCTGAAGTCGCGGCCCGGTACGGATACGATCATCTGCATTTCGAAGTCGGGGACATTGCGAGATTCAGTTCTGACGCGCCCATGGATATGGTCATCAGTCTGCATGCTTGTGATACGGCGACCGATTACGCGCTCTATAATGCGGTGCGGTGGAAGTCCCGCCTCATCCTTTCGGTGCCTTGCTGCCAACACGAGGTCAACCATCAGCTTCAGGCGGATGCGTTTGGTTCCGTCACGCAGTATGGGATCCTGAAGGAGCGCCTATCCGCCCTGGTCACAGATGGACTGCGTGCCGATCTGCTGCGGGCACAAGGGTATCAAGTGCAGGTCCTGGAGTTCATCGACATCGAACATTCGCCCAAGAACATATTGATCCGGGCACATTATACCGGTGTTCCCAACACAGAAGCAGCGGAACGGGTCCGCTCTCTGGTACAGACACTCGGTATCCATCCAACTTTGTACACCTTGATGGGAGAAACATCTTAAATGGATCCAATGCAATTCGACAGCACCTTGTTTGAGGAGGAATTCACCTATACAGGCTCTGACCTGGGTGCGGTTTATACGAAAGACAAAACGACATGGAAAGTCTGGGCGCCGACGGCGACAGGCGTACACGTCAATCTTTTTGCCACGGGCAGCGATGAGGAGCAGAAAGCTGCATTCCTCGGCACGCTGCATATGGCCAAAAAGGACAAGGGCGTTTGGGAAGCCTTCAGACAGGGAGACTGTGCCGGCATCTATTATACGTACACTGTCGATCACGATGGGTATAGTGTAGAGACACCGGACCTGTATTCCCGCGCGGTCGGTGTCGATGGCCGCAGGACCTGCATCATCGATCTGGACAAGACGGATCCGGAAGGCTGGGAGAACGACATCCGGGTCCATGTCGACGCGCCGACAGACGCCATCATATGGGAGACCCATGTACGGGACTTTTCCATCGCGCCGGATTCCGGTATGCAGCACAAGGGCAAGTACCTGGCATTTACGGAAAAAGATACGCATCTGGACGGCCATCCGGACGTGCCGACCGGTGTCGCTTATTTGAAAGACTTAGGTGTCACACATGTGCAGTTGATGCCGGTCTTCGACTATGCGACGGTGGAAGAGGCCAATCTCTGGGGCGAGCAGTATAACTGGGGCTACGATCCATTGCATTTCAATGTACCGGAAGGTTCCTATTCGACCGACCCGTGGCATGGAGAAGTGCGTGTCCGTGAAATGAAACAAATGATCCAGGCGCTGCACGAGGCGGGGATCGGTGTCATCATGGACGTGGTCTACAATCATACGTATTATGCGATCGAGTCGATCTTCCATAAAACAGTACCGTTCTACTATCACCGCATGAACGACCGCGGAGGTTTTTCCAACGGTTCCGGCTGCGGCAATGAGGTGGCCACAGAGCGGTCCATGTGCCGGCAGTTCATCCTGGATTCGATCCGTTACTGGGTCAAAGAATATCATGTGGATGGCTTCCGGTTCGATTTGATGGGTGCTATGGACGTCACGACCATGAACCGGATCCGCGAAATGCTGGATGGCTTCCCGGATGGGCGGAGCATACTGATGTATGGTGAACCCTGGGCGGGCGGTGCGACCGCGATCCGCGGCGGAGAAGTGGCGGCGGATAAATTCCATGCCAGACTTCTGCATCCGCGCATCGGAATCTTCCATGATGAGACCCGCGATGGGATCAAGGGCAGTTCTTTCCATAGAGAGGAACCCGGCTTTGTCAATGGGGCGCAGGATCAGGCCTGGAAGATCCGTAAAGCGATCAAGGCCTGGAGCGGGCCGCAGATGACGGTGAAGGTGCCATCGCAGACGGTCACCTACGTATCCGCTCATGATAACTATACTTTGTGGGATAAACTGGTCAGCACCATCCATTCGGAATGGATGAACTATGATGATCCTGTTGAAGAGAGGATCATCGCCAATAAGCTGGCCGCCGCCATCGTGCTGACGTCGCAGGGCATCTGCTTCCTGCAGTCCGGCGAGGAGTTTGGCCGCACCAAATATGGGGATGGTAACAGCTACCGGGCGGATTCTCATATCAATCAGCTGGACTGGAAACGCCAGATCGCGTTCCAGGACCTGAAGAAGTTCTATAAGGATCTGATCCGGCTTAGAAAAGCCCATAAAGCGCTGCATGATCCTACGGAAAAAAGCGCCAATCTGATCTATTTCTCCAAGGGACACCGTCGGGCGATCGCATATACGATCCCCATGGTGGAGGGAGATGAACGCAGTCTCCTAGCGATCCTCGTCAATGCTTCGCACGATGAAAAAGAAGTCCTGCTGGAGACCTGGAGCACCTTGAAGCTTCCTGAGAAATGGGATATCCTGTTCGATATGAATGGAGAAACGACGGGGGAGGAGCGCTGCATCCGATCCAATCAGATCACCATTCCGCCCAAGACCGTATGGGTCCTGGGAACACCGCTAAAACGCAGATAAAAGATATAGAGGTATTTGTCTTATGATCACACCAAAAATGCAGAAACTGGTCGCCGGTGGATCCGTGATCCGGGCGATGTTCGAAGAAGGCCGCCTGATGGCCGCGAAATATGGAGCGGAAAACGTATATGATTTTTCTCTGGGCAACCCGAACACACCGCCTCCCGCCTCCGTCCGGGAAGCGATCATTGACATCCTGAACGAGGAACCGGAGCTCATGGTCCATGGTTATATGAGCAATGTGGGCTATGAGGACGTCCGTGCCGGTCTTGCCAAGGACATCAATGATGTGCAGGGTACGGATCTTACGGCCCGTAATATCGTTATGACCGTCGGTGCTGCCGGTGCTTTGAACGTGGTCATGAAGACCATCCTGGAGCCGGGCGATGAGGTCCTGCTGCAGGCGCCGTTCTTCGGAGAGTATTTGAATTATATCTCCAATTTCGATGCCAATGCGGTCATCATCCCGCCAGAGTTCAAGACCTTCTCCATCAATTTTGAAGCACTGGAGCAGGCCGTCACGCCTAAGACGAAGGCCATGATCCTGAACACGCCGAACAACCCGACCGGAGCCATCTATTCCGAGGCGGACATCATCCGGCTGTGCGATCTGCTCAAAGTCAAGGAGAAGGAGTACGGCCACGCCATCTACCTGATCTCCGATGAGCCGTATCGAGAGATCGTCTTTGGCGGTGAGGAGATCCCGTATCTGCCGAAATACTATGATAATGTTTTCGTTGGTTACTCATACAGTAAGACCTTGTCCCTGCCAGGCGAGCGCATCGGCTATATCGTTGCGCCGAATACCTTGGAGGACGTGGAGGGGACGATCGCTGCGCTGTCCGTCGCCAATCGTATCCTGGGCTTTGTCAACGCACCGTCCCTGATGCAGCGCGTCATCGGTCGCCTGAACGGTCAGACCGCGGATATGAGCGTCTATCACGAGAATAAACAGGTCCTGTATGACGCACTGACGTCCTACGGTTATGAAATGGTCGAGCCGAAGGGTGCCTTCTATATGTTCCCCAAGAGCTTTCTGCCGGATGACAAAGCCTTCTGCGCGGCGGCTAAAGAGGAGCATATCCTGATCGTGCCAGGTTCTACCTTCGCTTGTCCGGGTTATTTCCGGCTTGCCTTCTGTGTATCCCGTGAAACGGTACGCAACTCGCTTCCAGGGTTCAAACGCCTGGCGGAACAGTATAAATAACACAAAAACAGCGCCTTTTGACCAAAGGCGCGTTTTGCGTAAATATCGAGCGGAGCAACGCTGAATTGCTTGGCTCAGTCAAATGAAACAGTAAAGAAAGGGGGGAACCGGCATGGCACTGGAGATCCATCTGAAAGCCTTCGATGGTCCGTTGGATCTGCTGCTGTACCTGATCGAGAAGAACAAGGTCGATATCTACGATATCCCGATCTTCGATATCACGCAGCAGTATGTGGAATACCTGCAGCAGATGGAAGAAATGAACATGGAGATCGCCAGTGAATTCATCGTCATGGCGGCCACCCTGATCAATATCAAAGCGCGCATGCTGCTGCCGGTCGAGAAGACCGAAGGCGAGGAGGAAGAGGATCCGAGAGAAGCATTGGTCCGCCGACTGATCGAGTATCAGAAATACAAAAACGCGGCGAAAAAACTGAAAGAGCGGCTGCCGGACCCGGATCGCCTCATCCTGACCCGTAAAGCGGAGACCATCCGCGGAGAGCGGCCGATCCCGAAAGTGGACGTGCTGCTGAAAGACGTAGGAATCGAGCAGTTATACGCTTTGTACCAGCGAGCGGTCCTGATCAAAGAAGAAAGCTATGATACGGTACGCGGCAGTTTCCGCTCGGTGGAACGAGAGGAATATACGGTCGAAGAAAAGATCGACGCGTTGTTCAACATGCTGACTCTGATCAAACGAATCAGTTTTGTGGATCTGCGCAAAGAAAGCCATTCCCGGTTGGAGACGATCACTATGTTTCAGGCAATGTTGGAACTGGGACGCATGAACCTGGTCACCCTGTCGCAGGATGGGCTGTTCGGGGATATCATCATGAAACCACGACAAGAGGTCACAAAAAATGGAAGCACGTAATGAACTGGAATGCATCGTAGAGGCCATGCTCTTCGCGGCGGGGGAACCGGTCACGCTGGACAGCCTTTGCAAAGCCCTGGAGCTGGAGCCGGTGGAGGTCACCGCGGCGGTCGAGGGTCTGAGACAGCGCTACGAGGAAGAACACCGCGGCATGCAGATCCTGACCTTAGAAAATTCCTTCCAGATGACCACGCGACCGGAGTATTATCCGCAGGTGCAGAAACTGTTCCGTTCCGGGCAGAAGATCACCCTGTCGGAGACCCAGTTAGAGACCCTGGCGATCATTGCTTATAAGCAGCCCGTGACCAAGCAGGAGATCGAGGATATCCGCGGTGTGCGTTCCGATGCGGTGGTCAACCGCTTGGTCGAATATAATCTGATCGCTGAAAAAGGTCGCCGTAAATCGCCGGGACGTCCGGTCCTGTTCGGTACGACAGACGAGTTCCTGCGCAATTTCGGTTACAGTGGTATAAAAGATCTGCCGCATCTGGATCCTGCCAACGCAGAGGAACTGGAGCAGATCCACCAGCAGGAGATCACGCAGTTCGGGGAGCCTCAGCCCGCAGAACCTGTGAAGAAACCCAGACCGGATGCGGGGGATCCGTTCCCATGATCCGGCTGCAGAAATACCTGGCGCATGCCGGCATCGGCTCGCTCAGAACCTGCGAACAGTACATCGCTCAAGGGTTGGTACAGGTCAACGGGCAGACGGTGACTGTGATGGGCGTGCAGATCGATCCGGAGCGGGATACGGTCGCCTTCCGGGGCAGACCGGTGCACGAGGCCGAGGCCAAAGTCACCATCCTGCTCAACAAACCGGAAGGGTACGTGACGACCAGCCGTGATCAATTCGGCCGGCCTTCCGTGCTGGATCTGGTGGATCTTCCCGGCGTTCGGTTATACCCGGTGGGACGCCTGGATTATCAGACGACAGGCCTTCTGCTGCTGACCAACGATGGGGCTCTGACCCATCAGCTCACCCATCCAAGGCATCATGTGGCCAAGACCTATGAGGCCCTGCTGCAGGGCGAGGTACGAGGCGAGGAGATCCGGCAGTTGGAGAAAGGTGTCGTATTGGACGATGGATACCGGACGAAGCCGGCGAAGGCCCGTCTGATCGGACCCAAAGGACGCAATTCGTTGATCCAGCTGACGATCTTTGAGGGCAAGAACCATCAGGTGCGCCGCATGGCCAAAGCCATCCGCCATCCGGTGCTGCACCTGAAACGAGTGCAGATCGCGGATCTCTCGATCGGGACGCTGAAGGAAGGCAGTTGGCGCAAGCTCACGGAAAAGGAGGTCCAGGACCTGAAGAGGGCCTGTGGACAGAGCAGATAACGATGAGTCATACAGAAGATGTATTGACGCGGATCCGGGAACGGTATCCGCATATGAGCAAAGGCCAGAAACGGCTGGCGGATCATATCACCCAGCATTACGATAAGGCCGTATATAACACGGCTGCGAAGCTGGGCAAGACGGTCGGTGTGTCCGAATCTACAGTCGTCCGATTTGCGGACGAACTGGGTTATGATGGCTATCCTGCGTTGGCCGAGGCATTGGAGAAGCTGGCAAAAGACCGGCTGACCTCTGTGCAGCGCATCGAAGTGTCCGATGAACACCTGGGACGGGACCATATCCTGACGTCTGTCCTCCAGGCGGATATAGATAATTTGAAAGCTACTCTGGAACATGTGGATGAGACCGCATTCCAGGAAACGGTCCAGCTGCTGAAGCAGGCACGCCGCATTTATATCCTGGGTGTGCGCAGCTGCGCCTCGCTGGCAGGGTTTCTTGGCTTTTACCTGAATTTCATCTGTGAGGACGTACGCCTGATCCAGACCAACAGTATCAGCGAGACCTTTGAGCAGATGATGAATGTAGCCGAGGGAGACGTTTTTATCGGGATCAGTTTCCCGCGGTATTCCCGCAGGACAGCCCGGGTGATGGAATTCGCAAAATCCCGCGGCTGTACCTGCATCGCCATCACGGATGCGGAGCAGTCGCCTTTAGCCAACCTGGCCCACCAGTCTCTGCTGTGTCGCAGCAACATGATCTCTTTCGCGGACTCCCTTGTAGCGCCGCTCAGTCTGATCAATGCGCTGATCGTGGCACTGAGCCGGGAAAAGCAGGAAGAGATCAAAGGTAAATTTACAGATCTGGAATCCATCTGGATGCAGTATGACGTGTATAACAGCATGGATTCCGGTAAAGGATTATGATGAGACCCTATGACGTGATCGTGATCGGGGCAGGACCTGCCGGTATGACGGCAGCCGCCGCGGCAGCGGAGCAAGCCGCGCGTGTCCTGATCCTTGAACGCAATGAAAAAGCCGGCCGGAAGCTGGCCATCACCGGCAAAGGCAGATGCAATCTGACCAATACTGCCGATGAGAGGACGACCCAGGAGCAGATGGTCTCCAACCCGAAGTTCATCCTTTCGGCACTGCACCGATATTCCCATACCGACGTCATGGAGCGGATCGAGGGGCTGGGGGTGCCATTGAAAGTCGAACGAGGCGGACGGGTCTTCCCGCAGTCCGACAGAGCGTTCGATATCGTGGATGCACTTGTCAAGGACTGCCGGATCCATGGTGTGCGGATGCTGTTCGAGCAGACCGTGACCGGGATCCGGATAACAGAGCAGGGGTTCCTGGCGCAGACGGCCAAGGAATCGTATGAAGGCCGTACGGTGATACTTGCGACGGGCGGCATCACCTATCCTTCGACAGGGTCGACCGGTTTCGGTTATGAGGCGGCTCGCGCATTAGGACACTCGACGGTGCCTTCCTTCGGCGGGCTGGTGCCTCTGGTCACGAAGGAATCCTGGCCGGGCACATTGATGGGCCTGTCCCTGCGCAACGTCGGCGTGAAGGTCACGCAGAAGGGCAAGACGCTGTTCACGGATTTTGGAGAGATGCTGTTCACCCATTTCGGCATCAGTGGGCCGGTGGTGCTGAGCGCCTCCAGCAGACTGCGGCCGTATTTGCGCAAACAAGGGGTGGAAACATACGGCAAAGCGGTTCCGATGCTCTTCCATATCGATTTGAAACCGGCGCTGGACCCGGAAACGCTGGAGCGTCGGATCATGCGGGATCTGGAAAAATATGCGAAAAAGCAGCTGATCCACGCGATGGAGGATCTGCTGCCTAAGAGTCTGATCCCGGTGGTACTGCAGCAGGCCGGGTTGGACGAGCAAATGCGGGCAGATCAGCTGTCCAAAGCGAAGATCCGCGCATTGGCGGCCGCATTGAAAGATCTTCCGCTGACCATTCAGGACACGAGGCCGGTCACGGAAGCCATCATCACTCAAGGCGGTATTTCTGTGAAGGAGATCGATCCGAAGACCATGGGGTCGAAGATCGTGCCGGGCTTGTTCTTTGCCGGTGAGGTGATCGACGTGGATGCGCTGACCGGCGGTTTCAATCTTCAGATCGCGTTTTCGACGGGAAGAGCGGCGGGTTCAGGTGCCTGCGCTTTTCTGCAGACCGCGGGACTTGATCAAGAAAACAATATCCAGGAGGATCAATGATATGATGACGATAGCTATGGACGGACCGGCGGGTGCCGGCAAGAGCACAGCGGCCAAACTGGCGGCAAAGGAACTGGGCATCCATTACGTGGATACCGGGGCTATGTACCGGGCGATCGCTTATGGCATCCTGAAAGCGGCTCCGGATGAAGAAGCGTTGGACGATCTTGTCCGCGGGATGGACGTCAGAGTCGAGTATATCGACAACGAGCAGCACGTCTACGTCGATGGCGAGGACGTGATGGGTGTGATCCGTACGCCGGAAGTTTCCGCGGCGGCCAGCCGTTACGCGGCGCTGCCTGTCGTGCGTGAGAAACTGCTGGGCGTCCAGCGGACGATCGCTGAAGAATATGACGTGGTCATGGATGGACGTGACATCGGTACAGTCGTCCTGCCCCATGCCGAGACGAAGATCTTTATCACGGCGGATCCGGCTGAGCGGGCCAGAAGACGCGCTCTTGAGCTGGAAATGCGCACGGGTGAGAAGCAGGACGTGGATGCCATCGAACGGGAGATCCGCGAGCGGGATTATCGCGACAGCCATCGGGAGATCGCGCCGCTGAAACAGGCGGACGACGCGATCCTGCTGGATACGACGCATATGTCGATCGAGGAAGTCGTCGCGGAAGTCTGCCGCCTGGCAAAGGAGCATCATGCCTGAGATCCGTTTAGCGAAGACCGCAGGCTTTTGCTTCGGTGTGCGTAATGCCGTGGAGATCGCGGAGAAGACGGCCAAGGAAGCACAGAAGACAGTCTATACCTACGGCCCGTTGATCCATAACCAATCGGTGGTGGATCACCTGGAGAAGATAGGGATCTATTCCGTTGACAATTTAGATGCATTGTCCGCAGGAGATACCGTCATCATCCGTGCCCATGGTGTCGGCCGGGCCGCATATGAAGAGATGGAAGCAAAAGGTCTTACCGTTGTGGATGGGACCTGTCCGCGGGTGCAGATGATCCATCGCATCGTGGAAGAGCAGGAACAGGCAGGACAAAGGATCCTGATCTTCGGGGATCCGACCCATCCGGAGGTCCGTGGCATCGCCGGGTGGTGCAAAACGCCGCCTTTGATCGTTTCTGAGGAAGCGGAACTGGACGATTTTGCGTTGGACCTGGAGGATCCTGTTGCTTTGGTTGCACAAACAACATTTAATCAATATAAATTTCTCAAAATGGTTGAGAAATTGAAAAATATGGGTTATAATAAGATTGGTGTGTTTTCGACGATCTGCCATGCAACAAAAAAGCATCAGGATGAGGCTGTAGCTTTGGCGGAGCAGGCGTCAGTTATGGTCGTCATCGGCGGGAAACACAGCTCGAATACGCGCAAGCTCTACGAATTGTGCAAGGGACTTTGTCCGGAAACCTATCTGGTGGAAGATGCGAAGGATCCTCTCATGCAGGAAGTGCTCGCAAGTATCCAGCTCCACGACGGCATCATCGGAGTCACGGCTGGTGCGTCGACGCCGGATTATATCATGCAGGAGGTATTAGGAACCATGAGCGAAAACAAGAATTTTGAAGAAATGCTCAATGAAACTTTCAGGGAGGTCCATTCCCGGGATATCGTCAAAGGTACAGTTGTACAGGTTAATGAGGCGGAGATCGTCTTTGACATAGGCTACAAGTGTGATGGAACGATGACAAAGGATGAGTTTGGTGGGACTGACGAGCCGCTCGAGCAGCAGGTCCATGTAGGTGATGTGATCGACGTAATGGTCGTCAAGGTAGGAGACAGCGAGGTTACCTTAAGCCGCCGCCGTCTGCTTCAGAACAAAGCTAATGCCGCTCTGCAGGATTCTCTGGATAACAAGACCGTATTGAAGGGTGTCGTAACCGAGTCCTTCGATAATGGTATCGTCGTATTGTATGAAGGCGTCAAAGTCTTCATCCCCGCGTCTCTGGTCGACGTACGCCGTGTTGCCGACCTCAGCACGCTGATCGGTCAGGAAGTTTCCTTCCGCATCATCCGTCTGCAGCCGCGCCGCCGCCGTGTACTGGGCGACCGCCGCAGTGTCATCGCCGAGGAGAACGCGGCGAAGCGTGAAGAAACTCTGAAAACGCTGGAGATCGGCGCCCGTGTCAAGGGTACCGTCAAGACGCTCACCAACTTCTGCGCCTTTGTCGATCTGGGCGGCATCGATGGTATGCTGCACATTTCTGAGATGGGCTGGAATGTGGTCCGTCATCCGAACCAGGTCCTTAAGGAAGGTCAGGAGATCGAAGTCCTGATCAAGGACATGAACCTGGAAAAGAACCGTATTTCCCTGAGCACCCGTTTCCCGGAGACCAATCCGTGGAATGGCGTTGAAGAAGAGTTTGCGGTCGGTACGGTCGTAGAAGGCAAAGTCGTCCGTTTCGCGGACTTCGGCGCATTCGTCGAACTGAAGAAGGGTGTGGATGCCCTCATCCATATCTCTCATATTTCCCGCAAGTTCGTCAAGGCCCCTGGTGACGTCCTGAAGATCGGCGACATCGTACAGGCCAAGGTCATCGACCTCAATACCGAGCAGAAGCGCATCGCTCTGTCTCTGCGCGAGCTTGAGCCGGAAGAACCCGCTGAATTCATCGAAGAAGTCATCGATGAGGCGGATCTGGACGGTGCTGAGATCGTAGAGGAAGTCATCGAAGAAGCCGCACCTGTTGTTGAAGAGGCAGCAGAGGAAGCCGCTCCTGTCGAGGAATGATCCTTCACAATCAACCAAACAAAAGGAGATGATCCCTGAGATCATCTCCTTTTTTCTATGCAGACGAAAATATATTGATGGTACCATATTCCTGTGCTATAATACATATTGGATTGGTATCAAAAAGTATTGCCCAAATCATAAATCGCATCGCAACAGGATGCTGGATAAGGAGTTCCTATGATCGGGTTGACTTCCATCACGTTTCGCGGCATGGCACCGCGGGAGATCATCGATCTGGCGGGCAAAGCCGGACTTGAAGGGATCGAATGGGGGTCTGATGTGCATGTCCCCCCGGGAGATATTCCTTTGGCGAAAGCAATCGCGGCGATGTGTGCGGAGGCAGGCATCCGGGTCACGTCCTATGGCTCCTATTTCAGAGCCGGACAAGGTGAGGATCCGACAGAAGAGATCCGCGCTTTGATCGCGGACGCCGAAGTGCTTGGCGCTCCGGTGATCCGCATATGGGCGGGAGATCAGTCACCTGCTGATGCGGATGCGGAATACAGGAAGCATGTGGAGAGTGATGCGGCGCTGTTCGTACGGATGGCAGCTGACGCGGGGATCCGTGTCGCGACCGAGTACCACAGACATACGCTGACAGAAAACGCGGACAGTGCGCTGGAGCTGCTGCAGGCCGTCCCTGGGCTCATGACCTACTGGCAGCCAAATCCTGATGTTTCTGAAGAAACGAATCTGGAAGAGCTGGAGCGGGTCCTGCCGTATCTTTTGAACGTGCATGTATTCCAATGGACCTCGCCCGGCAATATCAGGCATCCATTGGCAGAAGGAAAAGCTTTCTGGACGCGCTGCATCCGAAAAGTCCTGGCGGGTCCTGCGCGGGAACATCACTTCTTGCTGGAGTTCGTACGGGATGACCTTTCGGAGCAATGCATCGAGGATGCCAAGGCCCTTACCGATATGATCAGAGGAACCGTAATATGAAAGCCATCTGGATGAGTACCCGGGGCGAAGATGTGCTCCGACAGGTGTACAATGAGGAAGACCGGCGGCAGCTGGAGCAGGAACTGGATTTCGTGGCAACGATCACGGACCCTGAGCAGCTTGAGTTACCAGACGTAAAAGACGTCAATTATATCTTCAGTACCTGGGGCATGTTGGAGCTGACGCGGGAGCAGATCCGTGTGTATCTGCCGCAGTTGAAAGCAGTTTTCTACGGTGCGGGCAGTGTACAGTCTTTTGCCAGACCCTTTCTGGAAGAGGGAGTCCGTGTCTTTAGCTCCGCTACGGCCAACGCTGTGCCGGTCGCGGAATACACAGTAGCTCAGATCGTGCTTGCCTGCAAAGGTTTTTATCAGGCAGCACGCTTATATAAAGAAGGACGGCATAACGAGGCGCGGGATTTCAGCGAAGCGCACCCTGGTGCGTACGATACCGTGATCGGGCTGATCGGCGCCGGTCAGATCGGGCGTCTGGTCATTCAGATGCTCAAGGCATATCATGTGCGGGTCAAGGTGTTCGATCCTTTTCTGCAGGATGAGCAGGCGAACGCCTTGGGTGTGGAGAAGACCTCGCTGGAGGATCTATTCACCACCTGCACCGTGATCTCCAATCATTTAGCAAACAATCCGCAGACGGTGGGCATGCTAAACGGGAAACTGTTCGACCTCATGCAGCCGTATGCGACCTTCATCAATACCGGCCGCGGCGCGCAGGTCGTGGAAGCGGACCTGGTCGAAGCACTGCAAAATGAGCCCGGCCGCACGGCGGTCCTGGATGTGACGCTGCCGGAACCGGTCGAGGAGGGGCATCCCTTCTACGGACTTCCGAATGTGATCCTGACGCCGCACATCGCCGGATCCATGCAGCAGGAGTGCGCACGCATGGGCCATTATCAGATGCTGGAGTTCCACCGTGTCCTGCGGGGGGAGACGCCAGCTCTGGAAGTGACATTGGACATGCTGCGGACCATGGCCTGAAAACTGATAGAAAGAGGGGCAGTACCATGAAGAAAGTTTGTACCGGAGCCCAGATGCGGGAAACCGACCGTTACGCGATCAACGATCTGAAGATCCCGGGACTTTTGCTGATGGAAGCCGCGGCACGTTCTGTAGCCGAGGAGATCCTGAAGCGGGCTGCTGAAGCGGACCGGATCCTCGTCCTGTGCGGCGGGGGCAATAATGGCGGCGATGGGTTCGCCATCGCCCGGTTCCTGAAACAGCAGGGCATGAACGTCAAAGTATTCAGCCTTGAGGAACCGTCTTCCCTGACGGGAGATGCCCGCACGCAGTACGAGATGCTGGCTGCCTATAAGATCCCGTTGATCCGGCCGGATCAGGTCTACGTCATCGAGAATATGATCATGCAGGCGGACTGGGTGGTCGACGCGATCTTCGGCATCGGCCTGAGCCGTAATATCGATGGTATCGTGCGGCAGCTGGTGCTGCGCATCAATGAAGCACGGGAAAAGAACGGCTTGAAGGTGGCGGCGGTCGACGTCCCCACCGGTATCCATGCGGACAATGGCCGCGTGATGGGCTGCGCCATCCGCGCGGATATCACGGTCACGTTCTCGCAGCTCAAAGCCGGTCTCATGCTGTACCCGGGACATGATTATGCCGGAGAGGTCATCGTCAGACCGATCGGCATCCCGCAGGGAGCTCATCCGGTGGAACGTGTCCGTTGGTTCACCATCGACCAGTCCGATGTTCCGAACCTTCTGCCCAAACGATACAATCGCAGTCACAAGGGGTCTTACGGACGGCTGATGGTCGCCGCGGGTTCCAAGAATATGACAGGCGCGTCTGTGCTGAGCGCTTCTGCCGCCTATAAGATGGGGACCGGCTTGGTCGATATGATCATTCCGAAAGATATCCGTCCTGTGGTGCAGAGCCTGCTGCCTGAGGTGATCATCACGCCTTACGAAGTCATCAAGGAGAGTGTGGATCATGGTTCTATGGTCGATCCGCGGGATACCGGGACCGTCCGTGAAGCCATCGCCATTTCCAGCGCGGTCCTCATGGGCCCCGGCTGGAGTCAGGTGCCGTACGTGGTCGAGCTGATGGGTCTGATCCTGGATGCGCTTCCGGAGGAGACCCCGGCCGTGCTGGATGCGGACGCGCTCAACATCCTGGCGACTCGGGAGGAGATCAGGGAAAAAGTCATCGCCCATGGCGGCCGGACCGTACTGACGCCGCATATGGGAGAAGCCTCCCGCTTGCTGAAACGGTCCGTAGCGGAGATCGCCGAGGATCCGGTATCGGCGGCATTGGATCTGGCAACGGAATATAATGCGGTCTGTGTGCTGAAGGATGCGCTGACATTGGTGGCATCCCCGGACGGCAGGATCTATTTCAATACTACGGGCAATCATGGCATGGCCACGGCCGGCTCGGGCGACGTGCTGGCCGGCATGATCGGCGGTCTTACCGCAGAGGGGTTGGCTCCTTTTGAAGCAGCCTATCTGGGCGTTTATCTCCATGGCGCCGCGGGTGACAGAGCCGCGTCAGCCCATGGCCATTATGGAATGACGGCATCCGATATCTGTGCCGCGATCGACGTTGAAAGTTTAGCAGGTATCACAATCTGATAGAAACCAGGGAGAGTGTATGGAAGAACAAGGCTCATACTACCGGGTGCGCGCGTACATCCATCAAGATGCGCTGCGCGCCAATCTGCGGCAGATCCGTAAAACGATCGGCGATCGCCCGAAGATCATGGCGGTCATCAAGGCGAACGGATATGGACACGGCGTCGAAAATATGCTGCCGGTCCTGGAAGAGGAAGGCGTCGCGGCGTACGCCGTGGCAGTTGTGGAAGAAGGTCTGCACCTAAGACAGATGGGAGTCACAAAACCGATCCTGCTTCTGGGTTATACGGCACCTTCCGACGCGCCTGTATTGGTCGATCAGGAACTGTCCGCAACGGTATTTACATATGAAATGGCAGAATACCTGTCCCGTGCAGCTGTCAGCGAAAGGAAGCCCGCGCACATCCATATCGCGTTGGATACGGGTATGCGCAGAATCGGATTCCCCTGTACGGAACAGGCAGTCGAAACCATCCGCACGATACAAGACCTGCCAGGCATCAAGATCGATGGCATGTTCACGCATTACGCGCGGGCGGACGAGGTGGACAAGACCGCAGCACAGCTCCAGCTGGCACGTTACAATGATATGTACCGTCGTCTGACGGAAGCCGGCGTTACGATCCCGATCCGTCATACGTCCAATTCGGCAGCCATCATGGAACTGCCGGAGGCGCATTTCGAAATGGTGCGGGCGGGTATCATCCTGTACGGGCTGACACCGTCGGCGGAAATGGATACGCAAGCCTTTCCATTGCAGCCGGTCATGGAACTGAAGACCCACGTCATCTTTATCAAAGAGATCCAGCCGGGCGATGCCGTAAGCTACGGCGGCACGTACGTGGCACAGGAGCCGCGCCGTATCGGTACGATCCCGGTGGGCTATGCGGATGGGTACAGCCGCCTTCTATCGGGAAAAGGAGAGGTGCTGATCCGCGGTAAGCGCGCACCGATCCGCGGCAGGATCTGCATGGATCAGTTCATGATCGATCTGACCGAGATCCCGGAGGCAGAAGAGGGCGATGCGGTCACGCTGTTCGGGCCAGGTCTGCCGTTGGACGAATTGGCAGATACAGTCGGAACCATCAATTATGAACTTGCTTGTCAAGTGTCGGCTCGTGTGCCGCGCGTAGTGTGCTAATAAATCATAAGGGGATTTTTATGGATATCATTTCAGTTTTAACATTGTTCGGCGGCATAGGTCTTTTCCTCTATGGTATGGATTACCTGAGTTCCGCCATGAAGATGATGGCAGGCGCCAAGCTGGAGACCATCCTCGAAAAGCTGACCAATAATAAGCTCAAAGGCCTTGTCCTTGGTACAGGCGTTACAGCCATCATCCAAAGCTCCACAGCGACGGCTGTTATCGTTCTGGGTTTTGTCAATGCCGGGATCATGACCCTGCTGCAGGCGATTCCGGTCCTGATCGGCTCCAACATCGGTTCTACCATGACAGGACAATTGCTGCGACTGGGTGATATCGGCAGTCAGAGCCTGATCCTGACGCTGCTGAAGCCGGCGGCCTTCGCCCCGGTACTGGTCATCCTGGGTGTCGTTTTCCATATGTTCATGAAGAAGCATAAGTTCGACATGGCCGGCAGGATCATGCTGGGCTTAGGTATCCTTTTCGTGGGAATGACGACGATGGAAGGTGCGGTCGCGCCTCTGAAGCAGAGCGCCTCGTTCCAAAAGCTGTTCACCATGTTCTCCAACCCGATCCTGGGTATCCTGGTCGGTATCCTGATCACGGCGATCGTGCAGAGTTCCTCGGCTTCCGTCGGTATTCTGCAGGCTTTGACAGCGACCGGAACGATCACCTGGGGCATGGCGATCCCCATCATCATCGGTGAAAACGTCGGCAAATGCGTGCCGGTCTTTATCAGCAGTCTCGGTGCCAGCCGGGATGCGAAAAAGGTCCCCGTGGTGCATCTGATCTTCAATCTGATCGGTGCCTTGATCTGGGGCGGCCTGATCTATTTGCTGAAGGCCGTGCAGGGTTTCCCCTTCTGGGACCATATCGTCAACCGTGGTAATGTCGCGGATTTCCACACCTTGTTCAATATTGCTACCGCGATCATCGTTATGCCGATGACAGGTCTGATGGTCAAATTCCTGAATCGTCTGATTCCGCGCAGTGAAGAAGAGGAATGGGCCACAAAGCGTTTCGAGTCACTCAGTGGCATGTTCCTGAAGACACCTGCCCTGGCTTTGGAACAGAGCCGTCGTCTGGTGTGCGATATGGGCGACATGACCCGCACTAATTTTTCCAAAGTCCGCCAGCTTCTGGATGGATATGATGACAAGATCGTACGGGAAATGAATACCAACGAGGACTTCCTGGACCGTGCGGAGACCAAGATCAGTGAGTATCTGGTACGCGTTACAGAGTCCCGGTTGGAATTGAAATCCACACGTCTGGCCAATGAGCTGCTGCGTTCCGTCACAGACTTCGAACGTATCGGTGATTACTGTATGGGGATCGCGCACGTGTTCGAATTCAACGAGAACAATGGCATCGCTTTCTCAGAAGGAGCCAAGGCGGAGATCCGTACCATGTTCGATGCAGTGGACAACATCCTGAAGACGACCGTCGACGCGTACAAGCATGAGAACCAGATGATCGCATCCCGTGTGGAACCACTGGAAGAAGTCATCGATTCCATGCGGCTGGTCATGGAGGATCATCACATCGAGCGCTTGCAGAGCAATGAATGCAGTGTACAGTCCGGTATCTCTTTGAAGGAGATCCTCAACAGTACCGACAGGATCGCCGGACATTGTGTCAATATTTCGGTCTTCCTGGTACAACGCCTGAACGATCCGCATAAATTTGATGCGCATCAGCATCTGATGCAGGATCATCAGGAAATGACGGAAGAATATCATGGCCTGTATTCCTACTATGAAAAACAGTATCTTGAACCGCTTCGTATAGTTGCTGTTGAAGAGAAAAAAGCACGAGAGGAACAAGCTGCGGAACAGCTCATCGAACAGATCGAGGCTCTGACTCCCGAGGAGACAAAGAGCAAGATCAAAGACACGAGCAAGAAGAAGGAAAAGCTCAAAAAGAAAGAAAAAGATGTAAAAAAGGATAAAAAGAAGAGCAAGGACGGAAAAAATGAAAAATAAGGTCTTCGGCGTCGTCCTGGCCGGCGGTTCCGGTACGCGGATGGGTGGTACACGACCCAAACAATTCCAGTTGATCGCTGATCGCCCCATCCTCATACGCACTTTAGAGACCTTTCTTCGGGTGCCGGAACTGCAACAGGTCCTGTTGGTCACACCGGCAGCCTGGACGGAACACAGCTGCAAGCTGATCGAGCAATATCTGGGACCACAGTCGAGGATCCAATTGGTCGAAGGGGGAATGGACCGCAGCGGAAGCCTGATGCAGGCCATCTTTGCACTGGACGCTGCCGGTGTGCTCGATGAGGACACGATCCTGGTCACGCATGATGCCGTCCGCCCGTTTGTGACCGTCGAAATGATCGAGGCCGGCATCGCATTGGCGAAGACAGGCACGCCAGCCATGACGGTGATCCCGGCCACGGACACCATCATATGCAGTCAAGACGGAAAGAGGATCGATCAGGTGCCGGACCGTGCTACCATGTATCAGATGCAGACACCGCAGACCTTTGGTGCACTTATGTTCCGCCGCTGTTATGAACAGTTGACGGCAGAAGAGAGGGGTACCGTCACCGATGCATCCGGCGTCTTCCTGCGGACCGGTATAGCAGTCGGCATGGTGCCGGGGGATAAGACCAACATCAAGATCACTTGGCCGGAAGATCTGATCATTGCAGAACAGTTCTGCAGGTGAACCGGCCGTCATATGAAAAAGTATTGCGAAACATACTCATTAAGAGTATAATATAGCAAAAGTATATGGAGGTATGTATCATGGAAGTTAAAGATTATATGAACGACTTTTTAGCAGGCGCTAAGAAATTGGCTGACATCGTTGCCAACAAGACCCAGGAAACGGTAGAAAGCGCTAAGATCGAGATCGAGCTGCGTAAAGCACAGGCCAATCTGGACAAAGAGTACAAGACGCTTGGACAGATCGAGTATCATATAGAAAAAGGCACCATGAACCGTGATGACGAAGTCATCGAGGCTGCATGCGCCAGGATCCAGGACGCCATCGATGCTATCTCCGCTCTGCAGGCGAAGAAGGATGCGCCGAAAGAGACCGCAGAGGTCGAAGTCCCTGTTGAGGCACCTGAAGAAGCTGAAGAAGCTGTAGAAGAAGCCGGCGAGGAAGAAGAGCCTGCGGAAGAGGACGAGGAAGAGCAGCCGGAACCGGAAAAGAATGACGAAGGGTATTTCATCCTGAAATTCTGCCCGAACTGCAAAGTCGGCAACCATCCGGATGCCAAGAAATGTGTCAACTGCGGCACCCCGTTCCCGGAAGCGGAGGAGACTGAAAGCCCTGCCGAAGAGGCCGAAGCGCCCCAGTCTGAGGAAGAGTGAAACTGTCTGACCGTCTGATCACGAGCGATCCTCTGAAAAAACAAGCATGGATCCATGTCGTGTCAGAGAGGGAGACAGCTCCGGAACTGTTCGTACTCTGCGTAAGCGGTCGTGCATCGTATACTGCGGAGATCTATTCCACAAAAGAATTATATAAGGCCGTCTCCGGCGAACAGGAGGACGGCCTCATTATCATAGGGATCGCGGACAGTTACGGTGCCGCGGTCACTCTGTTTCAAAACGCGGTCGAAGGGGCGCTTATGCGTGATCCCGGCTTAAAGGCCTTAAAGAACGATCTGAAGGAGTTGTATACATGAAGACGGTTCGGGAGATCCTGGCGGTCCTTATTTCCTTATGCTTTTTAGTTGTATTGTTTTTTACCGCCCTGCAGATCTCCATTTTCAACAGACCGTACGTATACCGGGAAATGCGTAAATACGATATTCCCCGGGTCCTTTCCATGTCGGAAGCGGGCGTGGACCGTCTGTTCGATGAAACGCTGCGGTATCTGTCTGATGACCGTGAGGATCTGGTGATCGAAGTCGAAGTCGCCGGTGTAAAGCGCGAGGCCTTTGACGAGCGGGAAAAGCTGCACATGGTGGATGTAAAGGAACTGTTCCGCAAGGGATTCCTGATCCGCAACGTCGGTACAGGTCTTTTGATCGTGCTGCTCCTGATATGGATCTTTTCCAGGTTTCCCGAGCGGTCCCGGAGTCTGAGCCGGGCAACGGTGCTCACCTGGGGCGTGATCCTGCTGTGCTTTACGATCCTGGTCATTTATGTCGTTGGGCATTTTGATACGGCGTTCATCCGGTTCCACGAGATCTTTTTCGATAATGATCTTTGGCTGCTGGATCCTGACGTGTCTTTGATGATCAACATGCTGCCGGAAGAATTCTTCTTTGATACAGCTATGCGGATCGGTCTGATCTTCGGTGTTCCTTTCGTGCTCCTGTTTATCGGAAGCTTGATCGGATGGCTGAGATCCGGCCGCCCGAAGAGAGCGGAGGTGAGTGGATGAGTGTACTTGCAGTGATCGGTAAGATCCTGCTCATCATCCTGAAAGTCCTGGGGTGGACCGTTGCGGGCATTCTTGGGCTGATCCTGCTCATCCTGCTGCTGGTATTCTTCTTCCCGATCCTTTACAAGGTGGAAGCGTCCGGTGAAAGCCAGACCAAAGACTACCAGGCCAGGGTCCGCGTGCATACATTGCTGCGCCTCGTGCGTGCAGATGTGCGGTTCCAGGATAAAAAACTGGAAGGCGTGCTGAGGATCGCGTGGATCCATAAGCAGCTGTTTGGGGATAAGAAAGAAGAAAAAGCACCGGAATCTGTGGTTGAAACATCCGCGGCAGAAGAGATCGCGGCGGAGGAGACACCTGACCAGACCGCTGAACCGCAGATCGAGCCGGCAGCACCTGAAGAACCTGTGCCAGAAGAGGTCACAGCCCCGCAGACGGTGGCGGAAGAGGCTGCGTCGGAGCAGATCTCCGCTCCCGCCGAGGAAGCACCGGAAGAGCCGGAGGCAGAACCAGAACTTGTCGCGGAAGAAAAACCGCAGAAGAAGAAAAAAGAGAAGAAACCCAAGAAAGAGAAGCCGGAAAAGCAGCCATACGAACCGTTGTATGACTATATCGCGGTTTCAGCTATCACAGGCAGGGAAGTACAGTTCGACGCTTCCCATCCGCTCCTTGGCAAAGTCTTTCAGGCCTGGGAACAGACGGAAGAGAAAGTGCAGGGGGTGGCCGATAAGATCGATGCCACGCGCGAGAGTATAGAGGAGAAGACCTTCAAACTCGAAAGCATGTACCACAAGTACATGGACTATCCGGATCGTGCATTCCTGACCTGGCTTTTGATCCGGCAGCTGCGCAAGCTCGTCCGTAACATCAAACCCAGTGTTTTCCGGCTGAACGGCATCTATGGGCTGGACAGTCCTGTTACGACGGGGAAAATAGCCGCGGCATATGCTATGCTCAGCTGTATGACCTACGGCATCAGTCGTTATGAGGTGGATCTGACACCTGATTTTGAAGAAAAGATCCTCGCAGGTTCTCTTTACTGCAAGGGACACCTGCAATCCTATATGGTCCTGTTCCCGGTCCTGCGCCTGGCGGTATGCCCCAGGGTCTGGAAACTGATCAAATTCATTCGAAAGAAATAAATGGGAGGAAAAGATATGGGAATCAACGCAGCTCAGGAATCACTGAAAGACCTGCTCTCGGCGATGGAGGAGTTCATCACGACCAAGACGGTCGTCGGGGAACCGATCACGATCGGTGATACGATCGTCCTTCCGTTGGTCGACGTACAGTTTGGTGCAGGTGTCGGCAGCAAGCAGAAGAAAGCGGAGAAACTGCCCAGCGGAAAGAATGCCGTCGGAGGTGTCGGCGCGAAGATGTCTGCCAGTTCGGTACTGGTCATCAAAGATGGACAGACCCGCCTGGTCAATATCAAACAGCAGGATACAGTCACCAAAGTCCTCGATATGGTACCTGACCTTTTAGATAAGTTCAAAGGTACACATAAAGAAGAGGATGAGATCATCAAAGAGACCGTGCAGGAATTATAAGGAAGATACAACAGGGGCCTTCACCATATACCCTCATTCGCTAGCTTGCTAAAGCAAAAATCGCTCATGAGGGTATATGGAGAAGGCCCCTATTAATATCTCACTTCACATCTCAACATTACAGAAACGATCAAAAACAACTTAATTATACGACACCAGGAAACAACCCTCATCCCAATATAATAAAAGAACCGATCCTAAGCGGTCCATTTACTTCCGAATCAGATAAATATAAGGACATCGGGAATATATCCTCTGTGAGCGATTTTTGCTTTAGCAAGCGAGCGAGCAGAGGATATATTCCCGATGTCCTTTCATTACTGATTTCGGAAATAAAAAGGACCGTTCATAGAACGGTCTGTTTTTTGGATTACAGGTCCAGGTTGAGCTTCTTCAGCTCTTCGCCCAGCATGTTGAAGCCCTCTTCCTGCGGATCCTTATAAGATACAGGCTGGCTGCTCGGACGACGGCCGGGACGGCGCTCGCGGCGAGGACGCTCAGAACGCTCTTTGCGCTCCGGCTCCGGCATAAGAGCACGCATGGAAAGGGAGATCTTACCCTTTTCTTCGTCGATCTTGATGACCTTGACTTCAACTTCCTGGCCGACGGTCAGGAACTCGTTGATGTCCTTGACATAAGTGTTGGAAACCTCGGAGATGTGGACAAGGCCCTGCTTCTTCTCGCCTTCCAGCTCTACAAAAGCACCAAAGGACTGGATCCCGGTGACTTTACCTTTCATAACAGCATTCAGTTCTACGCTCATACTTACTCTCTCCTAACATAAATATAATGGGAAAATGCGGATGAAGGGAATCGAACCCCCACGATGTTACCATCGGCAGATTTTGAGTCTGCTGCGTCTGCCAGTTCCGCCACATCCGCAGACGGGTCTATCTTCATAGATAGGCAAATGATATAATATCATGCATGCTGGGCAGTGTCAAGCATTTTATCAAGTTTTACGCAAAAAATGGACATATCAATCGAAATATGATATACTGTGTCAGTAACTGTTTTCGCGTATGAAGGGAGAAGATCATGGCAGGAAAACTACTTTTGATCGATGGATATTCGATCGCTAACCGTGCTTTTTACGGGATCCCGCTGCTGTCCAACGCCGAGGGCATCTATACCAATGCTGCCTACGGCTTTTTCGCGATCCTGCTCAGGGTCATGAAGCTGGAGGAGCCTACGGCTGTCGCAGCTGCGTTCGATTTGAAAACGCCGACGTTCCGTCATAAAATGTACGCGGAATACAAGGGGACACGCAGTAAAATGCCGGAAGAACTGCTTTCGCAGATCCCCATCATCCAGGACATGCTTGCCGCTGTCAGGATCCCTTCTTTCAGCAAAGAAGGTTACGAGGCAGACGATATCCTGGGTACGCTCGCTCGTAAGTATGCCGCCAAAGGTACCGAAGTCACGATTCTTTCCGGTGACCGGGATCTGCTGCAGCTGGCTACGGATCATATCAAGATCATGATCCCCAAAACACAGAAGGGCGGAACCGAACTGGAATCCTATTACCCGGCGGACGTGGTGTCCAAGTATGGGGCAGACCCCGCTGGGTTCCTGCAGATGAAAGCGCTGATGGGCGATAGTTCCGACAATATCCCGGGCGTACCTTCCATCGGGGAGAAGACGGCGGCAAAGATCATCGCCCAGTACGGTACGGTGGAGGAAGCCATCCTGCACGCGGATGAAGTCAAGCCGCCGCGGGCTGCGCAGAATCTGAAAGAGTTCGCGGATCAGGCGCGTTTCAGCCTGAAACTTGCGACCATCTGTACCGACGTTCCGTTGGAAGACAGTGTCGTGCCGGAATGGAATGAAGACAATTTCCTTGACGATGCGTGGCTGTCGCTCTTGAAACGATATAATTTCAAAAGTCTGCTGGAGCGGTTCACGTCCAGGATCGAGCCGGAGACCAAAAAAGAAGCAACGCTGGCAAGCGTCAAAGAATTGCGGACAGAGGAAGATGTCCATTCCTACCTTGCGGAAGCAAAGAGGGTCGCTCTTCGTCTTTCCCGTGAGGAGGAGATCATCGGATTTGCCCTCCAGGCGGATGAGCAGGAGCCGGTCTGGATCGGAGCGGAACTGCGGCAGGCATTGCTGCCGGTCCTTGCGGATCCTGAGGTCCTGCTGATCGGTCATGATATAAAAGAAGAGATCCGCTGGATGCTGGAAGAGGGCATCTATCCCGGCAAAGTATATATGGATACCATGGTCGCGGCGTACCTGCTCAATCCCTCCAAGGATGCCTATTCCATCGCGGAACTGTGCAGTGCGTACAACCATAGAAGCATTCCTGCTGAGGAGGAGATCCTGGGCAGCGGAGCAAAACGTAAAAAGATCCGGGAACTCGAGGCGGAACAGTGGCAGAGCTTTGCCTGCGCCGAGGTCCATGCGGTCATGGAGATGACGGAAGCGCTCAAGGAAGCTCTGAAACAGGCAGATATGCTGACATTGTTCGAAACCATCGAACTGCCGCTGATCGAAGTCCTGGCGTCCATGGAGCACGAGGGCATCCGGGTGGATCCTCAGGTCCTGAAGGACTATGGTGTTTCTCTGCGCGAGGAAGTGGACCGGGTCCAGGATCAGATCTATCAGGCAGCGGGCGAAGTTTTCAATATCAATTCACCGAAGCAGCTGGGGCAGATCCTCTTCGAGAAGCTGGGGCTGCCGGCGGCCAAGAAGACCAAGTCCGGTTACTCCACGTCCGCGGACGTGCTGGATAAGCTCAAAGGCCGGTATCCCATCGTAGATGACGTGCTGCGGTATCGCCAACTGACCAAACTGGACAGCACCTATATCGAAGGTCTGGTACCTTGCATCCATCCGGAAGATGGCAAGATCCATTGCCGTTTCAAACAGACGGTCACAGCGACGGGACGTCTGTCCAGTACCGATCCGAATCTGCAGAACATCCCCATCCGTATGGAACTGGGGCGTCAGCTGCGCAAGGCTTTTGTGCCGAAAGATGAGGATCATTTCTTCATGGATGCGGATTATTCACAGATCGAACTGCGCCTTTTGGCGCACATGTCGGCCGATGAAAAGATGATCGCTGCCTACAAAGAAGGGCAGGACATCCACACCATGACGGCCTCACAGGTTTTCGGTATGCCACCGGAAATGATCACTCCGTCGCAGCGCAGCGCCGCCAAGGCGGTCAGTTTCGGCATCGTATACGGGATCAGCGCCTTCTCGCTGAGCGATGATCTGCATATTTCGCAAAAGGAAGCGGCAGACTATATCAACCGTTATTTCGCGCAGTATCCGCGGGTCCGCGGTTTCCTGAACGATTGTGTGGCCATGGCAAAAGAAAATGGGTACGGTGTGACCATCTTCGGACGTAAACGTCCGATCGATGAACTCAAGTCCTCCAATTTCAACATGCGGGCCTTCGGTGAACGTGTCGCAAAGAACATGCCCATCCAGGGCAGCGCCGCCGATATCATCAAGATCGCGATGATCCGTGTTTATGAGCGGATCCGCAAGGAAGGCTTGAAGAGCCGCCTGATCGTGCAGGTACATGACGAACTGCTGATGGAAGTCTATCGGCCGGAAGAGGCTAAGATCTACCGCATCCTTGAAGAAGAGATGCAGGGGGCCGCGGATCTTTTGGTCCCGCTGGAGATCGACGTCCATACGGGAGAAAACTGGTATGAAGCAAAATAAGAAGATCATCGGCCTGACGGGCACCATGGCTTCGGGTAAAAGCACGGCCGCCGCGTTTTTCAGAGATACGGCCGGGATCCCTGTGATCGATGCGGATCAGGTGGGGCATGAGATCCTGACCCGGCCAGAGGTCATCCAGGCGCTGACAGAAGCGTTCGGTCCGCAGATCCTCAAGGATGGTGTGATCGTGCGCAAAGCGTTGGCTGATGCCGCATTCGTCGATGAAGTGCATACGGAGATGCTCAATAGCATCACGCATCCCGCGATCTGTGGGGAGATCCGTCAGCAGATCGATGCGTTCCTTGCCTCGGACGACGATGCGCCGTTTATGATCATCGAGGCATATGGCCTTCTGCAGTCGGAGCTTAAGACGATGGTCGATGCGGTATGGGCTGTCGGCTGTGACAGACGTACGCGGATCCGACGTATCATGCAGCGCAACGGCCTGACCGAAGAAGAAGCCAAAACGCGTGTCAACAGCCAGTGGCCGGAAGAGAAGTATCGGGAAGCGGCCGATGTCTATCTGGATGGCAGCGGTACGGAGGCCTTCCTGAAAGAACAATGTAAGATCCTTTGGAAAAGGTATACAGATACTATATGAAAAACAGAATTCGACGCATGATGATGCAGGGACTGGCATTCTTGCTCATTTTCTCACTGCTGACCGGCTGCAAGCTGATCGAAAAGCAGCAGGCGAAACGCCGCGGAGAAACTTCCGAGGAGGAGAGCGAGGTGCCGCAGGAGTCTTCTATAGCAGAGGAGAGTTCCGATGCAGAGACTCCGGCGCCTATACCGGCAAAAGGCGGTAAGCTGATCGTATCCATGGTCATGATGGACGTATATAATCCGCTCTTGGTGACCGATGAGTATGCGGCGCAGGCCTTTTTCCTGCTGTACAGTCCGCTGTTGGAAGTAGATGAGACCGGAACGCTCCAACCGTCCATAGCGGTAGAATGGACCATGTCAGAGGACAATCGTGAAGCGGAACTGACGATCAATCCCGCGGCCAAATGGTCGAATGGTAAGAAAGTCACTGCCTGGGATGTGGATTATTCCATCTCCGTCCTGATGCGTTACGAGGAATCCTCTTTCCATGATTGTGTCAAGTATGTGTCCGGGTCGGCAGTCAAGGATGACGAGCATCTGACAGTCTATTTCACCAGGAGTTCACCCTTGAATCTGAACCGGCTGTATTTCCCGGTGGTTTCCTCTGATTATTACAGTAACGCCACACACGCGACCGAGCCCATGGGCTCCGGTCCGTACAAAGTCGTTTCCTACGAACGTATGGAGCGGTTCGTTTTGACCGAGAACCCTGAGTATTTCGGCAAGCATCCCTATATCACCGACGCGGAGATCATGCTGACCCGCAGCGAGGTCCGGATGGATTCCTTCGACCGGGGGATCACCAATCTGGTCTATAGTCCGGACATTCCCTGGAGCACCTATATGAACAATGGGGACGTTACGCTGCATACGTTCTCTACATCCGAGCTGGAAGCGGTCACGTTCAATCTGAACGAGATCAGGGAACGGGATCAGCGCAAGGCTATTGCGTACGCGCTCGACGCGCAGCGGATCCTGCGATCCACGCTTGTGGATAAAGGGGATGTTACAGAAGTACCGATCTCACCGGTCCGCTGGTATGGTCCGACCAATCCGTCCCGCTATGGACAGAGTTCGGAAAAGGTCGCGGAGCTTCTGGATATGACGGAGCAGCACAGGTTTACGATACTGATCAACAGCGAGGATGAACTTGAGACCCATATCGCGGAGGAAATGCGCGCGGAGATGGCGGAGCAAGGTATCATTTTAGACATCCGGCTCAAGGCACGGACAGAGTATCTGCAGGATCTGATCGATCGTAATTACGAGCTTGCCTTGGAGCGGCGGAACGTGGATTCAGACATAGAGTTGGCCGATATGCTGATCTCGGATCAGAACTATCCGGGCTACGTCAGCAGCCAAATGTCGGATCGGATCAGCCAGATCAGTTCTAAAACAGCCGCGCAGGATGTCCATCAGGGCTTTGTTTCGGTGGGAGACCAGTTGGCCGATGATCTGCCGTACTACTGCCTGTTCTTCAAGAAACAGGCCTCTATGACAGGTGCGGGGATCTATGGTCATCTTACTCCGTCGCAGCACCATGTGTTCCGCGGTGTAGAGGATCTGTATATGGTCACGGCAAACGGGGGACAGTGATATGGGATACTGGAACAGCCGCGGGCTGCGCGGCAGCGTCTTCGAGGAACTGATCAACCTCACCAACGAGCAGTATGAAAAGCGGGGCATCGCCTTGATCCAGAAGATCCCTACGCCGATCAAACCGGTGGAATTCGACACGGTCAAACGGACGATCAAGCTGGCATACTTTGAACAGAAAAGTACGGTCGATTATATCGGAGTCATGGATGGGATCCCGATCTGCTTCGACGCGAAGGAGACGGGACGGAAAAGCCTGCCGTTCAGCAATATCCACGAGCATCAGGTCAGATTCATGAAGGAGTTCGACCGGCAGGGCGGGATCGCGTTCCTCCTGGTGCATTTTACAACGGAGAATGTGTATTATCTTCTGCCGCTGGAGACCTTGTGCCGGTATTTCGAACACAGCGACACCATGAAGGTCCATTCCATCCCGCGGGAAGCCTTCGAAGAACGCTACCGCATCAATCCCCCAGAGGGCGGTCTGTTCAATTATCTTAAGACCGCATTGGATTACTACGAAGACAAGAAAAGAAAAACTGCTTGATTATTACCCTGAAGACGAGTATAGTGATACAAGATATCCTAAAGGAGCATCGGAGGTAGAAAATGGCTGCATATAAGATCGTGCTGGATGCCATGGGCGGCGATGAAGCGCCGCGCTGCAATGTGGAAGGCGCCGTGATGGCCCTTGCCGAAGACAAGGATCTTTCCTTGGTCCTGACCGGACCGGAACCGGTTTTGAAACAGCTGCTCGAGGAGCAGAAAAAAGCCGGACGGACCTGGGATGAAGCGCGTCTGTCGATCGTCCATACTGACGAGGTCATTGCCAACGACGAGCATTCCCCGGCAGAAGCCGTGCGTGCCAAACGGGATTCTTCTTTAGGGCTGGCGTTCCAGATGGTCCGCAGCAAGGAAGCGGATGGCATGGTCTCGGCCGGCAACACCGGTGCTGTGCTTTCTGGCGGCACATTGATCGTCGGACGGATCAAAGGTGTGCAGCGTCCCGCACTTACACTGCCGCTGCCGACGGGCAATCCGCCTACGGTCATGCTGGATATGGGTGCCAATATGGATGCTAAACCGGCCTATCTTGTACAGTTCGCGCATATGGCCTCCATTTATTATCGCGCCATGTATGGTGTAGCGGATCCCAAAGTGTCGCTGCTGAATGTCGGCGTGGAAGAAGGCAAGGGCAATGAGCTTGCCAAAGAAGTCTACGATCTGCTGAAGGTGGATGACAAGATCCATTTTGCCGGCAATATCGAGGCGCGTGATGTCATGCTGGGGGGCAGCGATATCGTAGTCTGTGATGCGTTCGCCGGCAATGTGTTCCTGAAATCCGTCGAAGGTACGGCCAAGTACATCATCAACCAATTGAAAGAAGGCGTTTCCGCGTCCCTGAAAGCCAAGATCGGCGCGTTGTTGTTGAAAAAGGTACTGAAGGGCCTGAAAAACAGTCTGGATCCGTCTTCCGTCGGCGGCACACCGCTTTTAGGCGTCAAAGGTGCCGTCATCAAGGCACACGGCAATTCCGATGCCCGGGCGATCATGAATGCCATCAAACAGTGCAGCCGCTTCATTTCATCTGGTGTCAACGATCAGATCGAACAGGAGATCCGGGGCTGACGGACAGGAAAGGAGAGGCCGTGTATGGATGATTTTACAGCCTTATATGAGATCCTGGAGGATACTTTAGGGTTAGACCGCAACGAGATCCAGGAGGAGAAAAAGCTTCGTGAGGATCTCGGAGCGGATTCTGTGGACATGTTTCAGATCTTTGTAGCGATGGAAGAAGAGTATAAGATCGAACTGGATACGGATGAAACCGAACATGTCTCGACCATCGGCGATCTGATGCAGATCATCAGGGATTACGTGTAAAGAGAATAAAGAAAGGCGGACCGCGTGCGGTGCTTCGCCTTCTTTTTCATGAAAGAGGAAGAAAGAACTATGGATGATACTAGGAAACTGACGCATCTGCAGTCGGTCCTGCAATATACTTTTACGGATACGAACCTGCTTCGCCTGGCGATGACGCACAGTTCGTATGCGCATGAGTATCTTGCGGATGCTGATTTCTACAACGAGCGGATCGAATTTTTGGGAGACGCGGTCCTGGAGCTTGCGGTCTCCAACATGCTGTACCATACCATGCACGGGCAGGAGGGCGACCTGTCGCGCCGGCGCGCGCAGATCGTCTGCGAACCTTCTCTGGCGTATGTAGCCAGAGCGCTGGATCTTGGCGAATTCCTGAACCTGAGCCGCGGTGAGGATAAGAACGGCGGCCGTCAGAGGGATTCCATCCTGTCCGATTTTGTCGAAGCATTGATCGGTGCGCTGTATCTGGATGGTGGCTATGATGCAGCCTTCCGGTTTATCGATCGGGAGATCCTGTCTCGGCTCAAGGAGATCGAAGTTCATACCGAGCAGGATTATAAAACGCTGCTGCAGGAGATCGTTCAGGTCGATCATTTGAGTCCGGTCTATACGCTGATCGGCGAGGATGGGCCGCCCCACAACCGGGTCTTCACCATGCAGGTGGAGATCGATGGGCGTGTCCTGGGCACCGGGACCGGCCGCTCCAAGAAAGCGGCGGAGCAGCATGCAGCGCAAAAAGCGCTGGAACAGATCGACGGTTGATAGGGCGAGGTATCTATGGAATTAAAACGAGTGGAAATGATCGGCTTCAAATCCTTCCCGGAGAAGCTGAGTGTAGAATTCGACCGTGGCATCACGGCGATCATCGGACCGAACGGCAGCGGCAAGAGCAATATCTCCGACGCGATCCGCTGGGTCCTTGGCGAGCAGAGTGCCAAATCTCTGCGCGGTTCCCGCATGGAGGACGTCATCTTCGCGGGTACGGAACGCAGACGTCCTTTGGGTTATGCACAGGTCACCTTAGTGCTGGACAATCGGGATCATAAGATCCCATTGTCTTTCGATGAGATCTCCATCTGCCGGCGCGTATATCGTTCCGGTGAGAGTGAGTATTATGTCAATCAGATCCGGTATCGTCTGAAAGATATCCATGAAATGCTCATGGACACCGGCATCGGAAAAGATGGTTATTCCATCATCGGACAAGGCCGTATCGATCAGTTGCTCTCCAACAAACCGCAGGAGCGGCGTCTGATTTTCGAGGAAGCGGCCGGTATCGTGAAATTCAAGACCCGCCGTGATGAAGCCCGCAAACAGCTGGAAGAAGAAGCCCTGGCGCTGGAGCGTGTCAATGATCGTCTCATGGATATGGAACAGCGGTTGGAACCGTTGAAAGCGCAGGCGGAGACAGCGCGTCAGTATAAGGAACTGGACGATGAACTGCGGGTCTATGAGATCAATAATTTCCTGGATCAATATCATCAGTATAAAGCTCAGTATGATAAAAATGCGGAACAGATGGAGCGGCTGACTCAGGATCTTGCAGAGGCGAACGCAAGGCAGGAAGAGGCCAAAGCCAGATCCAGCCGGCTGGCGCAGGAAGTGGAAAATGCCGGCGCGGCTGTGACCGCTGTGTATAATGAGTTGAGCCAGGCCAGGCTGGACCGGGAATCCATGGAGGGTGAAAAGCGCCTGGCTGAGCAGGAGAAAGAGCATCTGGAACAGGAGATCCGTCTCAGCACCCAGCGCTTGAATGAAGTCAAGGAAAAACTGGCGCAGCGCAGCCATACGGTCACGCTGGAAGAAAAATCTCTTAAGGAACTTGAAAAAGAAGACCAGGAGAAGGAAGCCCGCCAGAACGTTTGTATCGAAGAGGATCGCAGACAGTCGGAAGAACTGCTGCGCTTAGGCCAGCAGGTGCTTCGTAAAGAGCATGAGGCCGCGGAAGCCAAGGCTGCTGTAGACGAGCTGGACCTGAGCCGCGCACGTATGGAGGCGCAGGTCGAGCAGACGGCTCAAAGCATGACCGGTGTCGATGAACATGTATCCGATCTGATTCGCACCGTGGCCGATAATGAAAAGAAGATCGCGGAGGCGGAAGAAAAGGATCAGAAGCTGGCCGCGGAAGAGATGGAAGTCCAGGCCTCGATCGAAAGCCTCCAAGCCCAGGACCAGAATCTGAAAGGGCAGCTGCAGATGCAGCAAGAGGCGGTGGACGAGAATCAGGCAGAGGGCCGCCGTTTGGCTGACCGCATCAAGTGGCTGGAGGATCTGGAGCGAGAATATGAGGGATATTCCGCCAGTGTCCGTACGGTCATGCAGCTGAAGGACAAGCATCCGCTGGAGTGGCGCGCCATCAAAGGTACCGTTGCCGATGTCCTGAGCGTGCCGGATGAGCTGACGACCGCGATCAATATCGCGCTTGGCGCCGCGGTGCAGAACATCATCGTGGATACGCAGAATGATGCACGTAAATTGATCGAGATCCTGCGCACCCGTAAAGCCGGAAGGGCGACTTTCCAGCCGTTGGACAGCGTCACAGGGCGGGACCACGGCCGCAGCGCGAATGAGATCGAACGGTTGGCCCAGCAGGATGCCGAGATACTGGGATTCGCGGATACTCTGGTTTCCTATGATCCCGCATATCAGAAAGTGATCAGCCGTCTGCTGGCCAACGTCATCGTAGTACGGGATTTTGAGGCAGGAGCGTCCTTGAGCCGGAAATATAACATGTATTACCGCGTCGTCACTCTGAAAGGGGATATCTTTAATATCGGCGGTTCCATCACCGGCGGCAGCCAGGCGGAAAAAAGCAACCATATCTTAGGCCGTCGCGCAGAGAAAGAGCATGCGCAGAAGGAACTGAATGATCAGAAAGAGGCGTTCCGTGTGTTGGCAGCCCGTCTCGCGGGACTGCGTCATGAAAGAGATGCTTTGAGTCTGAAGGTCCAGGATGAGAAGGACCGGTTGTACCAGATCCAGGAGGATCGTCTGACGCTCAGTCAGGAACTCAGTCAGCTGCGCTTCGTATCTGAACAGTTGGAGCAGCAGAAAGATCAGTTCGATAAAGAGCAGCAGGAACAGGCCCTTGAAATGGAAGAGCGCGATAAGCGTCTGGCCGAGATCAAAGCTGCTTTGGCCGAGGCGGATGCAAAACTGCTTGCACTGCGTCAGGAAGTGGAACAACTGCAGCATGAGCAGGCTGAACGCCGCCAGCAGCACGAAGAGCTTCGTGTCGAACTGATGCAGCTGCAGATGGACCGTGGAGCGATCACCCAGCAGAGAAGCTCGCTGGAGCGCACCATGGAATGGGAATACAACGAAATCGAGGATCTGAGCACGGAAGCGGACCAGATCCTGGATCAGACCGCCTCTGCCCGCGAGCAGATCGAGCAGGCGACCGCGAAAGTGGAGACCTGTGGGGCAAGGATCCTCACGCTGTCAGAATTGGTCGACAAGCTGACGCAGAAGAGTCAGAAACTCGAAGCACTCAAGAGTTCCAAGGACCGCGAGCGCGAGCAGACCATCAACGATACGGAAGAGGCGATCCGCATCTATTCCGGCCTGGAAAAAGAGCAGATCCGTGTAGAAAGCGCCTTCAACCGCGCGAAGCGGGACCTTACGAATCTGCAGGATCAGATCTGGGAGAAGTACGAGCTGACCTACAATGCGGCACTGCGCATGGAGAAGAAAGACCTGGGCAGCAAGACCGCGGTGAACCGTCGGATCGGTGAACTGCGTTCCGCGATCCGTAAATTGGGACCGGTCAATCTGCAGGCGATCGAGGAGTATGATACCCTCGCGGAGCGCTTTGAGATCGATTCCGCCCAGCGTGATGATATCGTCAAAGCGACGGAGAGCCTGGAACAGGTGATCCGTCAGCTGACCCGTCAGATGGAAGTGCAGTTCAAGGAAGCTTTCGAGGAGATCTCTTCTTCCTTCGACTTCGTCTTCCGCCGTCTGTTTGGCGGCGGCAGGGGCATCCTGCGCCTTTCTGAAGATGCGGGCCTTCTGGAATGCGGTATCGAGATCATTGCGCAGCCGCCGGGAAAGAAGCTGCAGAATATGCTGCTGCTGTCCGGTGGTGAGCGTGCCTTGACTGCGATCGCGCTGTTGTTTGCGATCCAGCAGTTGTCGCCGGCACCGTTCTGCATCCTGGACGAGATCGAAGCCGCTCTGGATGACGCCAACGTCACCCGGTTCGCGGATTATCTGCATGAATTGTGCCATAAGACGCAGTTCATCGTCATCACACATAGAAAAGGAACCATGGAAGCGGCCGATACGCTGTATGGCGTGACCATGGAGGAGAAGGGCATTTCGAAGTGCTTCTCCATGAAATTTGAAGATACAGAAGAAATGGAGTGGATCGAAGATGGGGCTGTTTGATTCTTTAAAACGCGGCCTGAGCAAGACCAGGAATCGGTTCCTGGGCAGCCTGGAAGCGCTGTTCGGCGCTTATGATGAGGTCGATGACGACTTCTTCGACGAATTGGAAGAAACGTTGATCCTGGCTGATATCGGCATGGAGACGGCTGTCGAAATCTCGGAACGGGTACGTACGACGTCCCGCGACATGCGGTTGAAGAAGCCGATGGAAGTATATGAACTTATGAAACAGCAGATCGCCGATATGATGCGTGCGGAGGATCCGGACGTGATCGAGGACGGAGCGCGCAATGTGATCCTGGTCATCGGTGTCAATGGCGTGGGAAAGACCACAACGATCGGCAAGATGGCGGCACAGTTCACGCGAGAAGGGCATAAGGTCCTGCTGGCTGCGGCAGATACGTTCCGTGCGGCTGCGATCGATCAGTTGAAAGTCTGGGCGGATCGGTCCCACGTCGGTATCGTAGCGCACCAGGAAGGGGCGGACCCGGGGGCTGTCGTTTACGATGCCTGCCAGGCGGCAAACGCGCGCGGTGCCGATATCCTGCTGTGCGATACGGCCGGCCGTCTGCATAATAAAAAGAACCTGATGGATGAACTGGGCAAGATCAACCGTATCCTGGACCGTGAGATGCCGGGAGCGCATAAGGAAGTGCTGTTGGTCGTCGATAGTACGACGGGGCAGAATGCCCTGCAGCAGGCACGCCTGTTTGCAGAGACTGCGCCGATCACGGGCATCATCCTGACCAAACTGGATGGTACTGCCAAAGGCGGCGTTGTGATCTCCATTGCTTCTCAGCTGGGGATCCCGGTCAAATATATCGGTGTCGGTGAGGGCATCGATGATCTGCAGCGGTTCGATCCGGAAGAATTTGCCGAAGCATTGTTCATGAAAGAAGAGGAAGCGTGATCTCTATGTATATTTGCATAGACATCGGTTCGACCGATCTGAAGTATGGCTTGCTGAACGAGGATGGGACGATCCTTTCCAAAGGAAAACGTCGTTCGTACGGCAGTCAGGGCGGCCCGAGGCTGATCGACGAAGTCCGGGATACGATCAGGCTGATGCTTGCTGAAATGCCGGACGTACAGGGGATCTGTCTCGCGACCAGCGGCATGGTCGATACGGAAAACGGTTCGATCCGATACGCGAATCCACACCAGATCCCTGATTATACGGGTATGCCTGTCAAAGCACTTCTGGAGGCAGAATTCGGACTGCCTTGCGAACTGGAAAACGACGTCAAGGCAGCGGCGCTCGCGGAATATCCGACGGAAGAGGGTTCCGCGAAAGATGATTGTTTCGTCATGACCATCGGTACCGGGATCGGCGGGTGTTACATCCACGAAGGATGGGTCGTCCAAGGCGTGCTTGGTGCATGTGGAGAGATCGGCTACATGCCGGTGCGGGGCACGATCTTCCAGGATCTGGCTTCCACCACGGCACTTTGCCGGGAGGTCGCCCGGGTCAAAAACCTTCCGGAGATCGGCGGACACGCGATCTTTGAAGGGATCAGATCCGGAGATCTGGACTGCATCCGAACGGTCGATACATGGTTGGATCACATGGCGGAAGGGATCGGTATCATTTGCTGTGTGCTGAATCCACACCGTTTCGTCATCGGTGGCGGCGTCATGGCGAATGAAGCGTATATCCGTCCGCGGCTAGAAGAAGCGCTCCAAAAGAAAATGCCGCCCATCATCTATGATGCGCTGACGCTGTCCTTTGCGCGCAATGGCAACGACGCCGGAATGATCGGGGCGCTGCGGCACTTTCAACAGATGCAGAAAAGGAGGAGAGCATGAGTAAGTGGAGGTATAACTCTATTTTCAACATGACGCTCCTTAAATTCTTCATCGTAGGTGTAATCAATACCGCGTTGGGGATGGGCATCATGATGATCATGTATAACGTGTTCCACTGTTCTTACTGGGTCTCTACCGCCAGCAATTATATTATCACAAGCGTCATAGCTTTCTTTGTGAACCGCAGGATCACATTCAAATCCAAGGAACGGTCGATCCTGCAGGGATTGAAGTTTACAGCGAATATAGTCACCTGTTACCTGATCGCATATGGTGTAGCGCGGCCGCTGACCGCCAGGGTCCTGAGTCGGACCGGAACACGCATGGTGACAAATATCGCCATGTTGGTCGGTATGGGCCTATTCTCTACAATGAACTATCTTGGACAGCGATTCCTCGTATTTCCTGAGAAGAAAGGAAAGAGTTGATGAAAATAAAGCGTGCATCCGCATGGCTGATCGTTTGGTTCCTTGCGATCAGTTGTTTGAACGGCTGTGGAAAGAATAATGAAACAGCGGAATCCTTATTGACTAAGGCGTCGGAGAATACCAAGGATGCTGCATCTGTGACCCTGCAGCTTACGATGGATATCGATATGACCATGGAGGATCCGGACTCAGAAGAGGCCTTTGAGGCCTCGACCAGCTTCCAAGCCAATATGGATATCGTCAAAGAACCGTTATCTATGGAGGCCGACGCGATGATCCGATCCGCGTTTGAATCGGATGTTACTGAAGAAAACGCTGCGATCTATGCAGTACCTGCGGAAGAGGAGGGCAAGATCGTCCTGTATACAGGGTCTGCAATGGAAGAAGAAGGCCTTTTCTGGTACAAAGAAACGGTCGAAAGTGAGACCCTGTCAACGATCGAACATAACGCGGATCTGCCCACGATCTTTGCGGAAACCAAGGATATCACTTTTGAGCTGCGAAAAAAGACCGAGACCATCGAAGATCAACAGAAAGTATATGTGCTGGACGGCAAGGTGACAGGTGAAACTTTGAAGAAGCTGGTCGGTGCCATGGATTTCATGGGTGACGTACTGGGAGTCGGGGAAGACAGCCGCATCTTGACTTCAGAAGCGACGGTCGTATATCGGATCGATCAGGAGACCCGGATGCCCGTGGACGCTGTGATCGATTTGACGGAAGTCGTCAAACCCTTGATGGTCGATTATGGGATCGAGATCAAGAAAACAGAACTGAACGTTGTATTTTCCAGGTTCGACACGAAACAGGAGATACAGGTGCCGGAAGATGCTTTGCAGAATGCGTTCGATCTGGAAGATATGTCCGGAGACATCAATGGCGAAGATATGACCGTAGAATTGGATGATGAGGGCGAAGAGGATATGCAGGAAGACGTCCTGGTCGATACCGAAGATACTGCCGAGAGTCTGAAGGAAACCTCCCTTGAGGAGCCCGGAGCTATGAACGAGTGGATCTCTGCCTATGCATTGGCAGCCGATGGGCAGTACTATCAGATCGGTTTCAGGATCACGGGGCTGCAGCGCGGCGATGCCACAAAGGATGCAGTGGAATCATATCTGCAGGAGAACGAAGAACCTGTTTTCTCAGAGACCCTGAATGATAAGCTGGAATATGCTACTGTGGAGTATGAAGTATACATTCCGACCGATTTCCCTGACCCGGAATTTGCAGGGATCGAGATGTACATCATCGGTGAAGACGGAGCATATTTGTCCTCTGATGAATATGAGTTCACCGATATGTTCTGGATCGTACCAGTTAATTTCGATGAGGTGACCATCGGTCCTGGCCAGTATGGCAAGGGTCTCGGCCTTTGTACCCTGGAAAAAGACCTCAGCACATTCTGTGTCGAGGTGGGTGATTCCTGGTACCATGAAGGTTATATAAGGGTTTCCTAAATACTATGTATGGCCGGTCCCTATATCCTCCTTCGCTGAACGCGTGACCGCAAAACGCTCAGGAGGATATAGGGACCGGCCATTGTATTTGAAAACGGTTTTGAATCGTGTGGTTGCATTACGGTCTATCTTTGACTCGACTGGATGTAGAACGTAGCGATCTAGACCTTTTACGCTCCCTATTCAATTCGATTATTTCAGAACGTAGGCGAATCGAGTCATTTACGCCCTATAGCTAATTTGTAGGAGTTCAGGACGTAATGGATTAGAACTAGTACGTTCAGGATATGAGCTCGCTTGGTGCAGAACGTACATGGGCCAAGCGAATTACGTCTCATGTTTTTTCCGTTGACAGTAGAACGTAACGCTCCATTTTCTATACGTTCTATATTTGATTCGTTTAGGAGAGAACGTAGATGAGTCATTCTCATTACGTTCTATTATTCTTCCGTCAGTTGCAGGACGTAAATGGTCATTTTCGTTACGTTCTATATTTTCTGCAACCAAAGCAGAACGTAAAGAGCCATTTTGACTTTAGAACTTTTTGGATCGTGTGGTATAAAAACAGGTGCCTTCGTGCCGTTGGCACTTTCGGCCCCCTGAAAGTACTCGGGCGAGAGCACTTCGTGCTCTTTCGTGCTGTGCGCTTCGCTCTCGTACTTTTTGCATCCATAAAGTCAAAAAACCTGGTCCATTCGCATAAATGCGACTGACCAGGTTTTTAACTTTCGGATTATTTTGAATCATGTGGTATAAAAACGGGTGCCTTCGCGCCGTTGGCGCTTTCGGCCCCCTGAAAGTACTCGGACGAGAGCACTTCGTGCTCTTTCGTGCTGCGCACTTCGCCCTCGTACTTTTTGCATCCATAAAGTCAAAAACCTGGTTCATCCGCATAAATACGACTGACCAGGTTTTTAACTTTCGGATTATTTTGAATCATATGGTATAAAAACGGGTGCCTTCGCGCCGTTGGCACTTTCGGCCCCCTGAAAGTACTCGGGCGAGAGCACTTCGTGCTCTTCCGTGCTATGCACTTCGTCCTCGTACTTTTTGCGTTCTTAAGGTCAAAAACCGGTCCATTCGCATAAATGCGATGTCCCGGGTTTTTGACTTTAGAACTTTTTTGAATCGTGTGGTATAAAAACGGGTGCCTTCGCGCCATTGGCGCTTTCGGCCTCCTGAAAGTACTCGGACTTCCGTGCTATGCACTTCGTCCTCGTACTTTTTGCGTTCTTAAGGTCATCCGAAAAGGCACAAGCATACAAGTACGCTTGTGCCTTCTTCGTCTGACTTTAGAACGCTTTTTATACGTTAAACCTAAATTCGACTACATCTCCGTCTTTCATGATGTAGTCTTTGCCTTCGGAGCGGATGAGGCCTTTTTCGCGGGCGGCGGCGTAGGAGCCGTTGGCGACGAGGTCGTCGTAGGAGACGACTTCGGCGCGGATGAAGCCGCGTTCGAAATCGGAATGGATCTTGCCGGCGGCCTGGGGGGCTTTCGTGCCGCGTTTGATGGTCCATGCGCGGCTTTCTTTCTTACCGGCCGTCAGGTAACTGATAAGGCCGAGCAGTTTATAGCTGGCGGCGATGAGACGGTCCAGTCCTGCGCCGGTCAAACCCAGTTCTTCCAGATACATGGCTTTGTCTTCTTCATCCAGTTCGGCGATCTCTTCTTCAATGCGTGCGCAGATGACGAAAACTTCTTCGCCTTGTTCAGCGGCATGTGCGCGTACACGCTGGACCTGCTCGTTGGAGGCACCATCATCGGCCAGGTCAGCCTCATCCACGTTGGCGGCGTAGATGACCGGCTTGGAAGTGAGCAGCTGGAAAGAATCCAGCATGGCCTGTTCTTCTTCCGTCAGGTCCATGTTCTTCGCGCGCTGACCGCTTTCCAGAGCCGCTTTGACTTTCTCGATAAACGCGAGTTCCACTTGGGCGCTTTTATCAGCCTTGGCGGTTTTGGCCGCCTTAGCGTAGCGGCGTTCCAGCATTTCCAGATCGGAAAAGATCAGTTCCAGGTCGATGGTCTCGATATCACGCATGGCGTCGATGGAACCGTCTACATGGATGATATCATCATCCTCGAAGCAGCGGACCACATGGACGATGGCATCGACTTCACGGATGTGACCAAGAAACTGGTTGCCCAAGCCTTCACCTTTGCTGGCGCCGCGCACCAAACCGGCGATGTCCACGAACTCGATGATAGCGGGCGTGGTCTTGTCAGAATCGAACATTTTGGTCAGGACGTCCAGACGAACGTCCGGCACGGCAGCGATCCCCACGTTGGGGTCGATGGTGCAGAAGGGGTAGTTGGCCGCAGCCGCGGAACCAGCCTTGGTCAGACAATTGAATAAGGTGCTTTTGCCTACGTTAGGCAGACCTACGATACCTAATTTCATAATATTGGATCTCCTCGGGAAAACTGTGTCAATCTTGATAACTATAGCACAGGAAAACAGATTTCTCAAGTCTTAACATTCGCAAACATATGTTTTTTTCGCAGAAATAATGCGGTGTTCGCGTTGCAATAGTGTCCGTTTCATAGTATAATTATCTGATGCGATAACTACTGAAACAGAGGTTTTTTCATGAATCTATTCATTACATTGCTTTTAGGTGTTTTTATCATACTCGGTGCGCTGGCGGTGCATTTGTTCAAACGGCATGAGTTGATCGAACAGGTCTCGATCGCGTTTGCCTGCGGTACCATGGTCATGCTGGTCTTTCTGGATCTGCTGCCCGAAGCGGTGGAAGCGGTCGGCAGCAGCAGATGGTATCTGGTCGTCCTGTTCGCGATACTGGGCGTCGTACTCTTGAAGTTACTGGACCACTGGGTGCCGGATCACGATCACGCCCATGGCCTGCAGCATGATTGTACCGAAGAAAACGTTATGCACATCGGGATCATGTCGTCCATCGCGGTGCTGCTGCATAACATGATCGAAGGCATGGCAGTCTATGGCCTGGCCATGGAGTCGACACGCATGGGTCTTTTGGTAGCGCTGGGGGTCGGCCTGCACAATATCCCCATGGGCATGATCATCACTGCGACGCTGGAACATGAGCCGCGGCGTTTCCGCTGGACCGTGCTGGCCATCGCGGCGATCTCCACCTTCCTGGGCGGTCTGATCATGCATCTGGTATCCTTTGCGATCAGTCCGTTCCTGCTGGGCGTCCTCATTGCGTTGACGTTGGGCATGTTGATCTACATCATCGGTTTCGAGCTGGTGCCGCATCTGCTGCACAGCTCCAATAAAAAACTGTCCGTTTTGTGCGCGCTGGCCGGGGTGATCCTGATCCTGCTCAGTACGCTGTTCGAATAAAGAGGGAGTGCACATGGACCAGTTCAAACTGCATTCGGAATTCCAACCCACCGGAGACCAGCCGGAAGCCATCAAAGAGCTGATCGCGGGCTTCAAAAGCGGTATGAAGCATCAGACGCTGCTGGGCGTTACGGGTTCCGGTAAGACGTTCACCATGGCCAACGTGATCCAGGCCTTGAACAAACCCACTTTGGTGCTGGCGCACAATAAAACGCTGGCGGCCCAATTGTACGCTGAGTTCAAGGAATTCTTCCCGGAAAACGCTGTTGAATACTTTGTCTCTTACTACGATTATTATCAACCGGAAGCGTATGTGCCGCAGACGGATACATACATCGAGAAGGATTCCGCCATCAACGATGAGATCGATAAACTGCGCCATTCAGCGACGGCCGCGCTTTTCGAGCGCAAGGACGTGGTCATCGTATCCAGTGTATCCTGTATCTATGGTCTGGGCGATCCGATCGATTATAATACGATGGCACTGTCGCTGCGACCGGGTATGGTCCGCGATATGGACGATGTCATGCGGCGCCTCATCGATCTGCAGTATACCCGCAATGAAATGGTGCTGGAGCGTGGTACGTTCCGCGTGCATGGCGACGTGCTGGAGGTCGTGCCGGCTTCCGAGTCCACCCATGCTTATCGCGTAGAATTCTTTGGCGATGAGATCGACCGGATCAGTGAGATCGATATTCTGACCGGTGAGGTCTATGGACGCACGGAGCACATGCTGCTGTTCCCTGCCTCTCATTACGTAGTGGAGCCGGAGAAGATGAACGCTGCCATCCACCGTATCCAGGAAGAGTTGGACGAGCGGCTGAAGGAGCTGCAGGCGCAGGACAAGCTGCTGGAAGCACAGCGCCTGGCACAGCGTACCAATTTCGACATTGAAATGCTGCGTGAGACCGGTTTCTGCTCTGGTATCGAGAACTATTCCCGGCACCTGGCAGGACGTCCCGCGGGCAGTACGCCGTATACCTTGCTAGACTATTTCCCAGATGATTTTCTGACCATCGTGGATGAGTCGCACATGACGATCCCGCAGGTGCGCGGTATGTTCAACGGGGATCAATCCCGTAAGAGCGTGTTGGTGGAATATGGTTTCCGCCTGCCCTCGGCAAAGGACAACCGTCCGCTTAACTTCAAGGAATTTGAAAGCAAGATCCATCAGATGATGTTCGTTTCGGCTACGCCGGGTCCGTACGAAGCGGAACACAGCGAGCATACGGCCGAGCAGATCATCCGTCCGACAGGCCTTCTGGATCCGGAAGTGGAAGTGCATCCGGTCGAAGGTCAGATCGACGATCTGATCAGCCGCATCCGAAGAGTTACCGAAAAACATCAAAAAACACTGGTCACGACCTTGACCAAGCGCATGGCCGAAGACCTGACACGGTATCTGAAGGAAGCCGGGATCAAGGTCCAGTACTTGCATTCCGATATCGATACGCTGGAGCGCCTGGAGATCGTGCGCGACCTGCGCACCGACGTCTATGACGTGCTGGTAGGCATCAACCTGCTGCGTGAAGGTCTGGATATCCCGGAGGTCTCTTTGATCGCCATCATCGATGCAGATAAAGAAGGCTTCCTGCGGTCAGAGACTTCACTGGTGCAGACCATCGGCCGTGCCGCGCGTAATGTGGACGGTCATGTCATCCTGTACGCGGATATCATGACTGGCTCCATGGAACGGGCCATATCGGAGACCAACCGGCGCCGCGCCATCCAGCAGGCCTACAATGAAGCACACGGCATTACACCGCGCAGCATCCAGAAGAAAGTCCATGACGTGATCCGGGCCACGCTTACCGATGAGGAGGACGCGGAGGATCGCAGGAAGTCCAGAGACAGAGATCCGGAATCCATGACCCGAAAGGAACTGGAGAAGGCCATCCAGAAACTGGAGAAGGAGATGCGCAGAGCTGCCGCGGATCTGCGGTTCGAGGAAGCGGCACAGTACCGCGACGAGATCATGGAGCTGCGCAAAGCCGTGATCGAGATCAGTTCTGGAAAGTAAACAGGAGTAGTATCCATTATGGGAGATATCATACATATCAAGGGTGCCAGAGAGCATAACCTGAAGGATCTGGAGGTCACGATCCCCAAGAACAAGTTCGTGGTGGTCACCGGCCTGTCCGGATCCGGCAAGTCATCACTGGCATTCGATACCATTTTCGCGGAAGGACAGCGTCGCTATATGGAGTCTTTATCCTCCTATGCCCGAATGTTCCTTGGCCAGATGGAGAAGCCGGAGGTCGACAGCATCGAAGGGCTTTCGCCGTCCATTTCCATCGACCAGAAGAGCACGTCCAAAAATCCGCGTTCCACCGTGGGCACGGTGACGGAGATCTACGATTACCTGCGTCTGTTGTACGCGCGTATCGGTATCCCGCACTGTCCCAACTGCGGTAGGATCATCGAGCGGCAGAGCGTCGACCAGATGGTGGACCAGATCCTGAGCCTGCCCGAGGGGACACGGATCCAGCTGCTGGCTCCGCTGGTCCGTGGGAGAAAGGGCCAGCATCAGAAACTGCTGGATTCCATGAAAAAAGCCGGTTATATCCGCGCTTTCATCGATGATGTTCTGTACCAGCTGGATGAGGACGAGATCGATCTGGACAAGAATCAGAAGCATACCATCGAAATCGTAGTCGACCGTCTGGTGGTGCGGGAAGGGATCGCGCGCCGTCTGACGGATTCACTGGAGACGGTGCTGAAACTGGCGGATGGACTGGCCATGGTCGATATCGGCGGCAAGGACAAGCAGCTGTTCAGCCAGAATCTGGCCTGCCCGGACTGCGGCATCAGTATCGAAGAATTACAGCCGCGCATGTTTTCCTTCAACAATCCTTTTGGCGCCTGCCCGGCGTGTTCCGGCATCGGCAGCCAGATGGAGTTCGACGAGGATCTGATCATCCCGAACCGGGATCTGTCGCTGATGGATGGGGCCATCGCCGTCGCGGGCTGGGGCTCTGTCAAGCAGGAGGACAGCTTCTCCGGCAAGCTGCTTCGCATCCTTTCCGAGAAGCATCATTTCAGTATGGACACGCCGATCAAGGACCTGCCGGAAGATACGTATCATATGCTCATGTACGGCGCTGGCGATGAGGTCTCCATGACCTATGAAGGCCGCTTTGGCGTACGGGAGTACAAGACCGTCTTTCCAGGCATCGTCAATAACCTGAAGCGGCGCTACGAAGAGGCGACCGAGACCATGAGGGCGGAGTATGAAGCCTATATGACCAAGACGCCCTGTCCGGTCTGTCAGGGACGGCGTCTGCGTACCGACGTGCTCGGCGTCACCGTGGGGGATCTGAACATCTCCCAGCTGACCGATCTTTCTGTGGGCGATGCACTTAAGTTCTTCCTCGGCCTCACGCTGACCCACAGGGAAGAACTGATCGCGCATCAGATCCTCAAAGAGATCCGGGCACGTCTCGGCTTCCTGAACACGGTCGGCCTGAATTATCTGACCCTGTCCCGCGCGGCGGGCAGCCTTTCGGGTGGGGAAGCCCAGCGCATCCGCCTGGCGACGCAGATCGGTTCCGGCCTGGAAGGGGTCATCTACATCCTGGACGAGCCCAGCATCGGCCTGCATCAGCGGGACAATGGACGGTTGCTGCAGGCGCTGTGCCAGCTGCGTGATCTGGGCAATACGCTGATCGTGGTCGAGCATGATGAGGAGACCATGCGCACGGCGGATCATATCGTGGATATCGGCCCGACTGCCGGCATCCATGGCGGTGAGCTGATCTGTCAAGGTACGGTCGAGGACATCATGGCGTGCAAGGAGTCCATCACAGGGGATTATCTGGCCGGCCGCCGGTCCATCCCGATCCCGAAGAAACGGCGACCGACTTCCGACAAATGGCTGCGGCTGTACGGTGCGCG
>JAILDJ010000069.1 GCA_024689505.1 Clostridiales bacterium | reverse complement strand
GACAGTTCTTCCGGCGCTTTCAGTTTGCGTCCCTCCTGTTCCAGGTAGATGCGCACAGGCCTTATGCCCGGATCGAGTTCCAGTTCGTTCAGCACGTCGTCCTTCAAAACCGACCAGCTGTTTGCCGAAGAGAAACGCAGCCATACCGGCGCCTCTGAAGGCCGTTCCACTTTCTTCGCAGGCTCTTGTTCGATCTGCATGGGCCGAAGTTCCCGCAGGATGAGTTTGGCATCCTCGTCCTCCTGCATACTGATGCGCCCACTGATGAAAACGCGGCTGTCCTCATCCATCTGGCCGCGGTACTGCTCATATGAATTGGGGAATACGAGGACTTCAACGGAACCATACAGATCCTCGACCGTCAGGAACGCCATCAACTTATTGTTGCGCGTGGTCTTGATGGTCTTTTTCATGATGATACCGCCGATGGTCGCTTCCAGGCCATCCGTCATCTGATGGACAGCAGTGCTCTCTTCCTCGTCTTCCGCATATGCGAAATCCGATGCGAAATGCGTGATGTTCCTACGCCAGACTTCTTCATATTCCGCCAGCGGATGACCCGACAGATACAGTCCCAGCACTTCTTTCTCGTAGGCCAGCAGCTGCTGGACTGGCCATTCCGGGATATCCGGCAGACCATCATCCGCGAGGCCGCCCGGCTGTGTACCGTCTTCCTGCACATCCAGACCGAACAGATCGATCTGGCCGCTCATCTGGATCTTTTTCCACTGCGTCGCGGCGTTCAGGATCGCCGGGTACATCTGCATGTACTGGCTGCGCTTCCCGCCCAGGGAGTCGAACGCTCCAGCCATGATCATGTTTTCCAGGCAGCGTTTGTTCAGATCACGGTCCTGCATGCGGCGGCAGAAATCCGTGAGACTGGTGAACGATCCGCGCGCTTCGCGCTCTTTCACCATATTTTCGATGACACCGTGTCCCACGCTCTTGATGGCTGACAGGCAGTAACGGATCTTCTTCACGCCGTCGATCCTGACGACTGTGAAGCCCTCACCGCCTTCGTTGACATCGGGGCTCAGCAGTTCGATGCCCATGCTCTTGAGCTGCTGGATATATTCGATCAGTTTGCCGGAATGGTCGATGACGGAGGTCATCAATGCAGCCATGAACTCCACCGGATAATGCTTTTTCAGCCAGGCGGTCTGGTAGGAGACGACGGCGTAGCAAGCGGAATGCGCCTTATTGAAAGCGTACTTGGCAAAATCCATCATGTCCTCATAGACCTGAGCCGCGGCCGCTTCCGGGATACCGTTGGCGATGCAGCCCTTGACGCCCTCCGCCTCATTGCCATAGATGAAGTTCTTGCGTTCCTGCTCCATCACATCGCCCTTTTTCTTGGACATGGCCTTGCGGACCAGATCAGAACGGCCCATGGTGTAGCCCGCCAGATCCCGGACGATCTGCATGACCTGCTCCTGATAGACGATGCAGCCATAGGTGTTTTTCAGGATCGGCTCCAGTTCCGGCGTGCGGTATGTAATGGACTCCGCGTTCTGTTTGCCCTTGATATAGTTGGGGATGAAGTCCATCGGACCGGGACGGTACAACGCGACACCGGCGATGATATCTTCAATGTTGGATGGTTTCAGTTCCCGCATGAAAGAGGTCATGCCGGCACTTTCCAGCTGGAACACACCGGATGTCTGTCCGGCCGAGATCATTTCGTAGACCGAGGCGTCATCCAGCGGCAGGTGCTCCAGATCGATCTCCACGCCCTCCGTTTCGCGGATCATGTCCACCGCGTCATTGAGGACGGTCAGTGTGCGCAGGCCCAGGAAATCCATCTTCAGGAGTCCCAGTTCCTCCAGCGTGTTCATGGTGAACTGCGTCGTGATGTTTCCATCATTGGCATTGAGCGGCACATATTCCATGACCGGTTTCTTGGAGATGACGACGCCGGCCGCGTGGGTGGAACAGTGTCTTGGCAAGCCTTCCAGTCGCTTCGACATGTCGATCAGATGCCGGACCTGCTCGTCCGACTGATACAAGCTCTTCAGTTCCGGATTCTTGGTCAGAGCCAGTTCGATGGTGATGCCCAGTTCGGCCGGGATCATCTTAGCGACTTTATCCACGTCGCCGTAGGGCATATCCAGCACGCGGCCCACGTCACGGATGACCAGGCGCGCGGCCATGGTACCGAAGGTGACGATCTGCGCCACTCTGTCCTCACCGTATTTTTCGTTGACATAGTCGATCACTTCCTGGCGCCTGCGATAGCAGAAATCCACGTCGATATCAGGCATGCTGACACGTTCCGGATTCAGGAAGCGCTCGAAGACCAGATCATACTGCAGCGGATCGATGGTCGTGATGTCCAGGCAGTAGGATACGATGGAGCCGGCAGCGGAGCCACGTCCCGGACCGACGCTGATGCCGTGGGTCTTCGCGAAATGGATGTAATCCCAGACGATCAGGAAATAGTCGACGTAGCCCATGCTCTCGATGATGGACATCTCGTGCTCGACACGCTGCCGGACTTCTTCCGTGATGACCGGATACCGTTGTCTGAGTCCTTGCTCCACCAGCTGACGCAGATACTGATCCGCCGGCAGTCCGTCCGGAACGTCATACTGCGGAAGTTTCAGGTCATGGAACACGAAGTCCACCTGGCAGCGTTCCGCAATACGTACCGTATTGGCGATCGCTTCCGGCGCATAGGAGAACCGCTCCGCCATCTCCTCGGGACTGCGCAGATAATAGCCTTCTTCATACCGCAGGCGGTCCTCATCGGCCACTTTCTTACCCGTCTGGATGCACAGCAGGATATCATGCGCCTCGCGGTCATCCGCATAGGTATAGTGAGAGTCATTGGTGACGACCAACGGGATACCCGTCTCTCGGCTCATGCGCATGAGCCCCTGGTTCACGCGGCGCTGATCCGGGATCCCGTGATCCTGCATCTCCAGGAAGAAATTGCCCGCTCCGAAAGTCTTTTGATACCACAAAGCTTCTTCCTTGGCCGCATCGTAGGACTCATCCAGCAACGGCCGGGCGACGACACCGGCCAGGCAGGCCGACAAGGCGATGATGCCTTCGTGATATTGCGCGAGCAGCTCCTTATCGACACGGGGTTTGTAATAATATCCTTCTGTAAAGCCCAGCGAAACCAGTTTGATCAGGTTCTGGTAGCCGGTCTGGTTCTCCGCCAGGAGCACCAGATGCCGGTAGGATGCATCCTCTCTGCCCTCTTTGGACAGGCGGCTCCGGACGGCCACATAGACCTCACAGCCGATGACCGGATGGATCCCTTCCGCCAGACAGGCTTTATAGAAATCCACCACACCGAACATCACACCATGATCGGTGATCGCCAGATGCTTCATGCCCAGTTCTTTGGCATAGGCAACCAGCTCCTTGATCTTCGAGGAGCCGTCCAGCAGGCTGTATTCGGTATGCACATGAAGATGCGCAAATTCTGGTTGCTGTGTCATGATTTCCTTCCTTACTGCACGAAGGCAGCGATATCAAGAATGACCTCCTCCGGTACATGTCCGGGCATGTCATACTCTTTGGAACAACCCATAAAACATCCCTGAGACTTCAGGAACAGATGATTCAGCCCATCGTAGAGCTTCAGCGTACAATTGGCTTTGTTTTCCAGTTTCTTCACCCACCCCTGATAGTCGACGTCCGGCACGATCTGATAATCGGCACCGCCCTGCAGCACCAACACTGGTTTGTCGGTCTGCTCCAGCGCTGCCACATAGTCGAACGAATTCACATCCTTCCAGTAAGCAGCGGGCATGCCCAGCAGGGCTTCGTTGAGCAGTTCCTTCTCAGAGAAGGAATCCAGCTTCTTGTCGATATCTTTCTTCTGGGCCTCCAGGAGGCTGGCGGTATAGTACAGATTCTTTTCTTCCACATTGGCAAGGCCATAGTTCAGGAACTGATCCAGGACCGCATCCTGCCATTTGCGGCTGGGTACGGCCAACAGCACATACCCTGCGAAAGCGCCTTCCGCCTTTGCATCGATCCGCGGCGTGACCAGGCCGCCCAGGCTGTGTCCGGCGATGAAGATTCTCTGAGGATCGACGAAATCCTGCGCTTTCAGCATATCCAGCGCCATCACCGCATCGTCCGCGAATTCCCAGTCGATGGTCAGATTCTCGAAACTCGGCGCTTCCGTCCAAGCATCACCGTAGGTCTTGACGCGCTTATCGAAACGGATCGTAACGATGCCCTGCTCGGCCAGGCCCCAGGCGATATCACGGTACGGATGGGTCACACCGGCGGTGAAATCCATATCCGCCGAGCCATTGCCCTGGATGAGCACAACTGCCGGGCAGGCACCGTTCGTCTGCTTCGGTTTCGTGATCTTTCCATCTAACGGATGGTCCGTACCCTCACCTATGGTGATCTCGATCTCTTCTACACTGTCAGGCATTTGCTGCGCGGCTTCTTCCTCTTCGGCCGGAGTATAGAAGACCAGCTGCTTCAGCCGGTTCTTCTCGTCCCAGCAGGAATCGACCTCCAGTTCATGGCCGCCCAAACTGGCAGTCACACAGAAGATGATGTCCTCCCCATATGCCCAGCCTTCTTTGTAGATATAGCCTTCATAAGCACCGAGCGTGCGCACCTGCTCCTGCCAGAACTCCCATTCCTGCTCGAACGAGACCTTGGAACTGGTACTGAGCGTATCCAGAAACGACGCAGCATCACTGTTCAGCATGGTAAACAGATTCTGGATCAGCGGCTCTCTCATCTCACGCGTTTCTTTGCTCAATGCGATAAGCGCCTTGCCGCCGACTTTGTAGCTTGGGATACAGCCGCCAAGCATCAAGATACCTGCCAGAAGCAGCGCTAATATGCCTTTTTTGATTGGTTTGCGCATTTGAACCCTTCCCCTTTATTGGAAAAAGGGGGGCTTGAAAAGTCCCCTTTTATTGGTTGATCCATGCCAGATAGGCATTCATGAAATTGTCCAGCGCTCCGTCCATGACGGCCTGGATATTACCGGTTTCCTCGCCGGTCCTATGATCCTTGACCATGGTATACGGACAGAAGACGTAGGAACGGATCTGAGAACCCCAGGCGTTGTCCTTGACCTCGCCGCGGATACTGGCCTCGTACTGCCGCTTCTTCTCCTGCTCGACCTCATACAGCTTGGCCTTCAGCATCTGCATGGCGCGGTCCTTGTTCTGGAACTGCGAACGCTCGTTCTGACAAGTGACCACGATACCCGTGGGCAGATGTGTGATGCGGATCGCGGAACTGGTCTTGTTGATGTGCTGACCGCCCGCACCGCTGGACCGGTAGATATCGATGCGCAGATCGTCCGGATTGATGTTGACTTCCACACTGTCGTCCAGTTCCGGCATGACTTCGCAGCTGGCAAAGGACGTATGCCGGCGTCCCGCAGAATCGAACGGGGAAATACGGACCAACCGGTGGATGCCCTTCTCCGCTTTCAGATAGCCATAGGCATTCAGACCATTGATCTGCATCGTCACGGACTTGCAGCCGGCTTCGTCCCCGTCCTGATAGTCCAGGACTTCGACCTGATAACCGTGCTTTTCCGCCCAACGCGTGTACATGCGGTACAGCATGCCGTTCCAGTCGCAGGCTTCCGTGCCGCCCGCACCGGGATGCAGGGTCACGATCGCGTTGTGACTGTCGAATTCCCCGGTGAGCAGCGTGGTCAGACGCAGCTCCTCGTAGACCTTTTTAAAATAATCGACCTGCTCGCGGATCTCACCCTCCATATCAGGATCGTCCGCCTCGACCGCCATCTCCAACAGGGTCTCGGCATCATCGAACGCCGTCTGGACGTTCTGCAGCGCCTGCAGCTTGTTCTTGTAGGCGCCAGCTTCCTGCAGGATCTTCTGGCTCTTGTCCGGATCGTCCCAGAAACCGGGCTCCGAGACTTTCATATCATATTCTTCGACCTTGAGCTTGAGTGCTTCCGGGTTAAAGGGACTCACTCAGTTCTGCCAAGGCGCCTTTGTACTTATCGAGCTCTAATTTGATCTCATCGTAGATAAGCACGCGGTATCACCCTCTCTATTTTTTATTTTAACGGACCTTGCGGCCGTTTTTTATCACTTCTGATCGTTGTGGAAAAAGCTATCAGGCTTCTCTGCCGTGGCAATTCTTATACTTTTTACCTGATCCGCACGGGCAAGGATCGTTCCGCCCGACCTTCTTGAGTTCGCGCTTGACCGGCTTTTTCTTCGCGCTCGTATCCTGACCGCGGTTGGTGGAAATGCCTTTGGCGACTTCGTCACGCTTGACCTCTTCCTTCTCGGCGATCTTGATGCGGAAGATGTTGCGGACCGTATCCTCAGTGATCATGTGATTGAGATCCTCGAACATATCCAGCGCGGTGAAACGATATTCGTCCAGCGGATTCTTCTGGGCATAAGCCTGCAGGCCGATGCCCTGACGCATCTGATCCATTTCGTCGATGTGGTCCATCCAATGGGTATCGATGGAGCGCAGCAGGATCATGCGCTCGACTTCACGCATGCGGTCCGGCTCGACTTCGGCCTCTTTGGCATCGTACATCTTCTCAGCTTTAGCGATCAGACGGTCGGTAAGCTCCTCCGCCGTGATGCTGTCCAGCTCCGACTTATCGATCGTGATGTCTCCGATGGGCAGGACCATGTTCAGCTCGTCGTGCAGTTTGCGGAGGTTCCACTCTTCCGCGAACTTGGAGCCGGCGGTCGCATCGTTGACATCCGCCCGGATGATGTCGTCCATGAATCCGGTGATCTCATCCCGCAGGTTCTCGCCGTCCAGCACCTTGCGGCGCTCGCCATAGATGACCTCACGCTGCTCGTTCATGACCTGGTCATAATCCAGCAGATGTTTGCGGATTCCGAAGTTGTTCTCTTCCACGCGGCGCTGTGCGGTGGCGACCGCCTTGGTGAAGTTCTTGTCCTCGATCGGTGTGCCTTCCGGGATCCGCAGCGTCTCCATGACACGGGTCATCCTATCACCGCCGAAGATGCGGACCAGATCGTCCTCGGTAGAAATGTAGAAGCGGGACTCGCCCGGATCGCCCTGACGGCCGGAACGACCACGCAGCTGGTTGTCGATACGGCGGGCTTCATGACGTTCGGTGCCGATGATCTTAAGACCGCCCAGCTCCGCGACGCCTTCGCCCAGTTTGATATCGGTACCACGGCCGGCCATGTTGGTGGCGATGGTCACAGCGCCTTTCTGACCTGCCAGCGCGACGATCTCCGCTTCCTTCTCATGGAACTTGGCGTTCAGGACCTGATGCGGGATGCCGTTGCGCTTGAGCATCTTGCTGACTAGTTCGGAATCCTCGATGGTGATGGTACCGACCAGGACCGGCTGCCCCTTTTCATGGGACTCCACGATATCCTGCACGGCAGCTTCATACTTTTCCTTCTTGGTCTTGTACAGATGATCCGGATGGTCGATACGTTTGACCGGCTTGTTCGGCGGGATCTCCACGACGTCCATACCGTAGATGGTCTGGAATTCGGCTTCTTCCGTCTTAGCGGTACCGGTCATGCCGGCCTTTTTATCATACTTGTTGAAGAAGTTCTGGAACGTGATGGTGGCCAGCGTCTTGCTTTCGCGCTTGACCTCTACGCCTTCCTTCGCCTCGATCGCCTGATGCAGGCCATCGTTGTAGCGGCGGCCCGGCATAAGACGGCCGGTGAATTCATCGACGATGACGATCTTCTCGTCCTGGACCACGTAATCCTGGTCGCGGAACATCATGTAGCGGGCTTTCAGCGCGTTCTGCATGTGATGGGCGATCTCGGCGTTCTCCGGATCACCATAGTTCTGCAGGCCGAAATACTTTTCTACCTTTTCCACGCCCTGCGCCGTCAGCGTGCAGCTCTTTTCCTTTTCATCGATGATGAAATCGCCCTCTTCCTGCACTTCCTCCTGCATGATCTGCGCCAGCTTGCTGGTATCGCCGATGATGCGGCCTTTCTTCAGCCGGGAGGCAAGCATGTCCGCCTGCTTGTACAGGGAGGTGGACTTGGAACCGCGTCCGGAAATGATCAATGGGGTACGGGCTTCATCGATCAGGATGGAGTCGACCTCATCGATGATGGCATAATGCAGATCCCGCTGCACCATCTTCTCTTTATAGACGACCATGTTGTCACGCAGATAGTCGAAACCGAACTCGTTGTTGGTACCATAGGTGATGTCGCAGGCATAGGCTGCGCGGCGGGCATCGTTATCCATCTGGTTCAGGATGCAGCCGACGGTAAGGCCTAAGAAGCGATGGATGGTGCCCATCCACTCCGCGTCACGGCTGGCCAGGTAATCGTTGACCGTAACGACGTGCACGCCTTTGCCTTCCAACGCGTTCAAATAGGACGGCAGCGTGGCGACCAGAGTTTTACCTTCACCGGTGAGCATCTCGGCGATGCGGCCCTGATGCAGGATGATGCCGCCGATGATCTGGCATGGATAGTGCTTCAAGCCGATCGTTCTCCAGGCAGCTTCCCGCACGACGGCGAAAGCTTCCGGCAGCAGATCGTCCACTGTCTCGCCGTTAGCCAGGCGATTTTTGAATTCCGCCGTTTTGGCTTGCAGCGCTTCGTCACTGAGCGCGGCCATTTCCCCCTCCAGCGACAGGACCTTGTCCAAGGTGGGCTGCAGGCGCCGCACTTCACGCTCGCTGGTATTGCCAAACAATTTATTTAAAAAGCTCATATAAATCCCCCAAAGATATTTTTTCGCAACTTATATTGTACCACCGAATGCAGGCTCATGCAACAGTTTTCTACCCTATCCGCAGGTCCTGTTCGCATCTGAAAGGAGCAAACAATCGTTCTTTTGCCGATATCCACCGTTTCTTGTGGAAATGTGGATAACTTTTTGTGCACAGTTGGAACTCTTCGTCAAACGTTCAATTATGCATTCGATTTTTTCCGTGGACAATGTGGATAAGCGTGTGAATAACCGATTTTGGCGGACCTTCTTAACATTGAACCTGTGTAAAACGCATCTGGAACAGTGGATTTATACATTTTCTGTATAGCGAAACTTTTACTCACATCTGAACAAATGTTTCGGAATATCATAATTTTCGACACTTTTCGCGAACGCCATCCACAGGTTATCCACCGAAAAAGCGTTCGAGCGAAACCTTGTTTGGATGCGAACATCGGGGGCTTAAGCTCTTTATTATAAATCCATAATATGCTATCATGCTCTGTATGTCCTGATTTTTACAATTCAGGCAGATTTACTGACAGCTCATACAGTATGCAGCTATAATATCTTATTTTATAGTATTATCTGATCGAAAAGGAGGCTATCTTTTGTATATACACATCATTCTATGCGATGATGATCCCATGGATCTGAAATCATTGGAGGAAAGAGTCCACAAGTTCCTTTCTTATCATCCCGAGTATGAGGCTGTTGTCCACACCTATGCTGACAGCAGACAGTTGCTCTTTGATTTGGATGATATCGCTAAGGCAGATCTTTATATCTTGGATATCGATATGCCGTATATTAATGGCGTTGATATCGCTGAGAGGATCCGTGAGATCCGAACCAATGCTATCGTATATTTCTACACCTCTCATGCTGAATACGCATTTGAGGGATATCGAGTGGACGCAAGGCGCTTTCTACTGAAAGATGGAAACGCGGGACTTTTCGACGAAGCGATACTGTATGCCTGTCAGAAGCAGAAAGATCTATACGAAGAATCCATAACCGTTACATGGTTCAGAGATATCATCCGGATCCCGATCGCAGATATCATCTACGTGAAAAAAGAACAGCGTCACACCATGATATATACACAATCTCAAGGAACAATCCAATGTCAGTCCAACATTAAAGATCTTCATAAAAACATTGATCGGCCATATTTCGTTTTTATTGACCGAGGTGTTTTCATCAATCTGGATTTTGTTCGAAGAACAGACGATAATACCGTGACACTATTTGGAGATACAAAGCTATATATCAGTCGGAATCGGGTCCGTGAAATCAAAGAGGGGATCGTCCGCTATTTCCATATCAGATGAACATGACTATACTTATAATCATCCTTAGACATTGCGTCGATTTTTTTGAGTGTTTTATGATTTCTTTCCTGCTCCTTAGGATTACAAAATTACACGCAGAAAACAGAACAGACCGTGTCCTGTTTGGTGTATTTCTTATCGGACTATATATGCTGTTGACATCAATAATAAAAAGCGTAACCGCCTCGTCATCACTGCTGGTCACTGGCAAACTCACTATGTTGCTTGGTATCTCCTATTTACTCTCCTCGGAAACCTGGCAGCTTCGGTTCACTATTGTTACTCTCGGGTTACTGATTAGTATAAGTATTCAGAGTATTGTAACAAATATACTAGCTCTCTTGATCCCGAATACTAAGACTCTATATGCCCGTTACCACTACATGGAACTCTCTTTTGGATGGGGCTTAGCTCATATTATTCTCTATACAGTGCTATTCTCATGCGCAATATGGTCTAGCCGTCATACTCTTTCCCGAATGAGAGAGACCGAAGGCAGATTTTCGTTGATTCTTTGGAGTAGTCTTGGTGGCTGCTATTTCATTTCTTTTCTTGTGGATCTGCTGAAAGCTGGCCGTTCTCCTTTGGACGAAAGCATCACCTTATTGATCTGGTTTGTCATGTTGATCTTTTGTTGGATTATCATTGCCGCTGGATACAGAAACTCAATCGACGCATTCGCTCAGCATGAACGATCTATGATGCAAAGGTTCAATCATGAATTGCGAAAAAGTTATGATCTGATTGCTGAGAAAAATGATAATCTTTTGATTCAGTCTCATGATTTCAAAAATCATTTACGGACCCTACAAAATATGCAAGGAGTGGAACAAACGGCTTATATCGCATCCTTACTAAAAGAATATGCATCATCGGAGCCTCAATTCCATAGTGGCAACCGTTATGTAGATGCCGTTATCAACAGTAAATATCCAGAAATGCTCCAAAACGAGATTCACTTTTCTTATAACAGCCGCATGCCCAAAACGGTCCAGATCCCTGCGACAGATCTCTGTGCTATCGTTGCCAATCAATTAGACAACGCGATCGAGGCCTGCATCAAGATCCCAAAACCGGAGGAAAGATGGATCCAGTACACAACCGATAAGAGCGGTGATATGTTCATTTTGATCTGTGAGAACAGTATCGTCTATGGTTCTGTACCTTCTAATACACCCTTGCTGACGACCAAGAATAACGCAAAGCATCTTCATGGTCTCGGTCTGAAAAGCATAGAAATCAGTGCAGAACGCTGCGGCGGAGCTCTCTTCTATGAGACCCTGGATGACCGATTCATATCAAAAGTTGTCCTCCAGGAAAACGAAGTCCCGGTCAAGGAGAATCTAAGATCATGAATCAGCAAAAATTATGGATTCGTGGAGCGCTGATCATCAGCTTTGCCTTCATTATCCTATTAACGCTCTTTCTCAGTCAAATAGAATACACAAACTACAAAGCTCGTTATTGGGATCTGGACATGGATGAAGTATCGAATTGGTTTGAAACCAACAGGATCATCGGTATCTCAATAGGAGATGAAATTGATCATATCCAGTTATCAAATATTCCTTATGTTATGGAAACCGAAAATATTCAGGAGCTTTCCTTCAGCCATGGTATAACTTATGTTGTGTATAGTAATGGCAATCCTGTCTGCATCAGATATCGTGATGGGATCGGTCATTTATTGATCAAAGCAAATAAAGGGAAGGTCGTAGGTATTTATGTAATATTTGCTTCTTCACCAGATCAGCAAGATATCCGAATGGATTATGATGGTAATCAAAACGAACTTGATCTCATCTATAAGAACCTTTCCAAGGATATCAACCGTGTTTTGATCAATAAAGAACTGCATCAATACACACTCTCGCCTTCTGAACAATTTATCGCCTGTGGTTGGATGCCATCGTCAGAGAACGATAATCAGATCTTGGTCATTCGCAGTCAAGGCAAAGATAAGAACGATGATGGTATGACGATTTTAGCTATGGAAATGCTGGAAAGGAAGTGATTCCCATGGGCTCGTCAAATGTGAAGTATCATTTTCTGCATGAAGGAACAAGAAGTGAAGAAAGGATATATGATATTGATCATGATAAACAATAATAGTGATAAAACTCGTCTTCTCATCCTATCACTCATCCTGTTGCTCATCGTCTGTTTCATCGGGTGCAAGAAAACGGATTCTGTGTATTCTGTTGATCTTGATAAACTTATTTCATCCGATGGCTCCTTTACATTTTCAAGCGCAGTATTCAGCCATTCTATAGAAGAAACAGAAAATGACTTAGGAATTACTTTCCCTGCAATTCCTTATAATTCAGATGAGTGGTATATTAATGATGGCATAGCTGAAGAGGACGAACTGTTTGATTACAGAAACAACAACGATTATTATTATGTGGAATATGCTGCTTATAAGGATGGAAAGCCCGTGGCAATCAACTATAAAGGGTACAAAGGTTATTATACTTGCGAATTCCATGAAGGCGGCTTACAATGCATCTACTGTTACTTTGGAGATGGTGTAATGCCACATGATAACAAGATGGATTTTGATGGCAAAGCACAAAACACGGAAGAAATCTATACTGCTCTGATTGAAGATGCAACCAATACTTTCGGTCAACCAGATGACTCCTACTCTTTATTCAAACATGCCTGTTATTTCTGGGATCGGGGTGGAACCCGTTTTTCAATAGCCTGGAACACCAACGAAGACTATTCTGACTATGCCATGATCTCAATCGTTATGCTGGATCAATAATCAAAAATCTTTTAAAGCCGCTGATCAAATGCACTGACCTGCAAGATCTCATGTCCCTATCATCCTACATGTACATAGAACCTGCAGGTTTCCACTTTGCAGCATTCCTACATGTACCTTTGTCTGAAAAGTGATAATAAAAATCATAAAAACAGGGTTTTCTCCAAATCTGATGGAGAAAACCCTGCTTTTTCAAGGCAAAAATGGTTGTAATACCTGTAGAATACATCAAGTTGGCGATCCTGCAGGTCCAACGTACATGTACCATATCGCAAGGATCCGTTCCTACAGGTCCGACGTACATGTACGGCACCGCAAGGATCCAATCATGCAGGTCTTACTACTGCCGCTTCACAACAGATCACAAGTGCTCTCGTCCGAACGAAGAAACTCTCTGATCGTACTCCTGGGCGATCTGCTCCATGGCCTCGGTCAGTTCCTTGGTCTCCTCTTCCCTGAGGACGTTCTTGCTTTCGTTCACTTCGATGATGCCGCGCAGTTCTTCCGCACTGCACTGCAGCAGCTGATAACGGTCGAACTTCCACTCACCGGTGATGCCGGAAGCGTCGACCTCGGTACCCAGGACCACAAGGGAGTGGAACGGGACCGTCCCATCCAGGACCCACGGACAGATACGGGAGATATCCTTTTCGATGATCTGCAGCCGCTGCGCGTTCTGGCGCATCGGGTTGGGGATCATGCGGACACGGCCGCTGGAAGTACGGTTCTGCCAGGCTTCATCGTTGATATCGCCCACCAGGGTGCCGTCCAGTTTCACACAATGGACCGCATATAGGCTCTTTTCCGTCACGATCACGAAGTCCGGACGGGCACAGGAATCACGCTCACCGAACATCAGGCCCATGAACAGGTAGCCGCGGTATTCACTGAAGATGCCCCGCGGCAGCACGTCTGCGTGTGCCACCGGATGGAAGGATTTCTCCAGCGCCGTATAATACTCATACTGCATGTAGGCACCGCTGGACATACGGTCATAATCGATGCCGTACTGACGGTAGAAAGCGGTCTGCCGGAACCAGGCATTCTTCTTGGCCTCTTCATACGCCGCCTGATAGGCTTTATAAAAGGCGAATACGCCCAGTCCCAAACTGATCAGGATACTGAAGAACAGGAACGCGCCTTTACCGCTACCGGCGAAGAAGCTCTTGTTGGCCGCATGGATGATCAGCGCCAGGATACAGCAGCCGATCACACCGATGGACAGCGCGATGATTCCATTCGTCGCCGCACTCTTGGCATAGGCCAGATCGTTTTTCGGGATGAAGACGACACCGTCCTGCGCCATATCCAGGCTCTTCTTCTGCAGATCATGTCCATGGCGGATCCGCGTACGCTTATCCGCTTTGGAAGGCCGAACAGAAGGATCCTCGTCCAGATCGTATTGCTCCCAGGGCTTCTCCCCTTCCGCATTCGGGGTCTGCTGGCTGCTGCGCAGCTCTTCCGCCAGATCCGGATCGTCCGCATCGATCTCGTAGCCATGATTCACAGCCTGGCGCAGCCAGTACTTTGCCTGCTCGCCATCGTACGGAACGCCGACGCCCTTGTTGTAGCAGCAGTACATCCAGTACATAGCTTCCGGATCCCCCGCTCGGGCGGCCCGTTCGTACCAGTATACCGCCTCGGTCAGGTCCTGTTCCGGCCAAGGCGCATGCTGCCCATTGGTATACAACAAGCCCAGGACCTTCTGCGCTTTGATACTGCCGTTTTCCGCGGCCGCCTGCATCCAGCGGAAGCCCTGTTCCTTGTTAGGTTCTTTGGTTTCATCTCCTACATAGAGGTAGCTGGCCAACTGATACTGCATGTTGGCATTGCCCTCCTGCGCCGCTTCCACGACTTGATACGAGATCCCCGTCTGTCTGTTTGCATCCATTTTGTAAGCCTCTTTATCTCTCTGATTCTTGATCTATATGTGTACAAAGGTAACTGTTACTGTACCATTCGTCTTCGGAAACTTCCTGTCCGAACCAATCCGGCGCCTGAAAACGCTCCATGTCCTCTTCCGAAGCAAATTCCACTTCGACGGTCCTTAAGGCAGCATAGGGCGCCTCGTACACGTCCAGCTCCGCGGTCAGCCCCTCTTCCAAAGGAATGAGATACCGATCCTTCTTCAGGAGGATACCTTCTTTCTTTGCCAGCAGTCGTTCATAGGCTTCCCTGTCCAGATCCAGTTCGTGCTCTTCCCGTACCTTCCGGCCTTTGCCTTTGACCGTCAGGATGAAGGATTCTTCTCCGTCACTCAGGATATGCCGTACACGGATCACCGGACGAGGACTGACGTAGGCCTGCTCGATGTGCAGGACCTTCATCCGATCCAGGTCTTGCGGCATTTCCTTGACCAGATATTTTCTCTCGATCTCCATCTCAGCACTCCTTCGCGGCATCATCCAGCGCCAGTCGTACCACCTGATGCATGTCGTAATACCGGTAGCGGCCCAGACGTCCGCCGAAACGGACCCGCGCTTCCTGCTGCATCAATGTCTCATACTGTGCGAACCTTTCGCAGTTCTTTTCATCGTTCAGCGGATAGAACGGCTCGTCGCCCGGCTGCCATGCCGCCGGATACTCCCGCGTGATAATGGTCTCGGCATCCGCCGCTTTGGTAAAGTGTTTATGCTCGATGATGCGGGTATATGGTGTTTCGCGATCCGTGAAGTTCATGACCGCGACACCCTGATAGTTCTCCACCAGCAGGGTTTCTTCCTCGAAACGCAGCGTCCGATAGTCCAATGCGCCATAACGGAATTCATAAAACGCATCGACCGGACCGGTATATACGATCGTATCCGCCTGCGCGTCCCAGTAGGCACGATCTGCCAGATAATCCGTATCCAGCCGGACGTCCGCGCCTTCCAAAAGGCGCTCGACCAGGGCGGTGTAACCCTCTTCCGGCACTCCCTGGTACAGATCGTTGAAATAGTTATTATCATAGGTGAAGCGCACGGGCAGCCGCCGGATGATGAATGCCGGCAGATCTTTACACTCCGCGCCCCACTGCTTCTCCGTATATCCCTTGATGAGTTTCTCGTAGATATCGGTCCCGACCAGGGAAATAGCCTGTTCTTCCAGATTGGCCGGTGTCTTTCCCGCGAGGGCACGGCGCTGCTCTTCGATGACAGCCTGCGCCTGCTCCGGACGAGCCACGCCCCACAATCTGGCGAAGGTATTCATGTTGAAAGGAAGGTTGTAGATCTCTCCCTTGTAATTGGCTATCGGCTGGTTGATGAAGGGCAGGAAATGCGCGAACTGCTGCACGTATGCCCACACTTCGGCATCACTGGTATGAAAGATATGTGCGCCATATTTATGTACGTCGATCTCCCCGACCCGTTCAGTATAGATATTGCCGGCCACATGGCCGCGTTTCTCTACGACCAGCACTTTTTTGCCCCGGTCCAGCATCTGCCGGGCAAACACGGAACCGTACAAACCTGCACCGACGATGAGGTAATCGTACGCGCTCATTGCTGGAACCCTTCCGAGCTTTCCTTTTTGAACAGGATCTTGATGGTCATGAGGATGAGCTTCAGATCCTGGAAAATGGAATAATTCTCGATGTACATCAGATCCAGCTTCAGCTTGTCATACGCTGAAGTATTATACTTGCCCATGATCTGGGCATAACCTGTCAGACCGGCTTTGACTTTGTGCCGATAGGAGAATTCCGGGATCAGTTCTTTATACTTGCGGACGTGCTCCACACGCTCCGGACGCGGGCCGACGATGCTCATGTCGCCCTTCAGGATGTTCAGCAGCTGCGGCAGCTCATCGATGCGCAGCGGCCGGATGATGCGGCCGACTTTGGTGATGCGCGGATCATGATCCGTGGCCGGTTTTACCTCGCCGTCCTTCTCCGCCCCGACGATCATACTGCGGAATTTGAGGATCTCAAAGACACGCTCGTCCTTGGTGCAGCGCTTCTGCCGGAAAAAGACGGGGCCATGGTCCTCGATCTTGATCGCCACTGCTGTTGCGAGCATGATGGGCGAAACGATGATGAATACCAGACCGGAAAGGATGATATCCATCGTCCGCTTCACGATGCGTTCATCGATGGTGAGCGCCATATTGTGACACTGATACAGAGCCGTGTCGAACAGATGCACATCCTGCGACGCACGCATGATAATATCCGAGAGCTTCGGTGTTACATATACTTGGATCTCCCGGTCAAAACAATATTTCAATAATTCGTTGCGTTTCTCGCTCTTGACGTCCGCGATGACGATGGCATCGATGTTCGCCTTGTTCTCTTCGATATACGACTCGATGATCTTCAGACCGTTGTCGATGCTGATCATTTCCTGGATGCGGAACTTATCCGGCCGTCGCTCGATCTTTTTCTGCAGAGAGCGTCCGCTTTCCGTTCCGAAGATCAACAGCATGCGCTTCGGCGGATATAAGGTCCGGTAGATGAACTGCATGAGCAGCGTCCAGCCGATCATGACCAGTTCCTGTTCGATCATGGTGAACAGCAGCGGCGCCACAGGCATCAGACCGCGGCCGATCAAACTGATCTCGGCATATAACAGGAAATTGGTGAAGACCAACGACAGGGCCTGTGAAAAAATGAGATCCCCGAATTTAGCGAAACCAACGCGGTACGCGCCGTAGAGTTTAAAGAATACGAAGATGATCACACCGTAGACGGCATAGACCAGATAATTACCAACCGTTTTGAACGGCTGCATGATCATCTCGTTATACTGCTGCCTCCAGACCAGAGCGAACAGGCCGACCAGAAACAAGGTCAGTACTACGCGGCCCGTGTTCAGGATCAGGCGTTTATATTGCTCCATAGAGAATTTCTCTCCTTAGGCTTTGTTTTTGATATACTGAATCACCTTATTATACTCATGAAGCTCCTTGATGTCAAATAAAAAAGGTCTGAATGTGTTCAGACCTTTAATTCTGGTTTTCCTGCAGAAGCAGTTTGGCTTCCGCGATCGAAGACTCATCCGGGATGACAACGCTCAGCGGGGAAGCTCCATAAGAATACGTCATGCGCGAATCGACATAGCCGATGACAGCGTAGGTTTCGATGTCCCAGCCGTTATCCGAAGACATCTGCATCTTGACCAGATCTCCGATCTCGGAACGGGACATACTGGTCTCCATACTGCCGCCCGCGGCGTCCATGACGGATCCGTAATTGGGCAGGATGGCCGGTGACAGCGCTTTCTCAGCGATCGCCTTGATGACTTTCATCTGGTTGCGTCCACGTTGGAAATCACCGTCACTGAAGGCTTTGCGTTCACGGGCAAAGGACAAGGCACGTGCCCCATCCAGCTCATTTTCGCCCTCATCGAACCAGGTGCCGTCCCAGGCGGTGAAACCTTCTTCCGCATAGACCGTGATCCCGCCTAGCGCGTCCACGATCTCCTCGAAGCCCGTGAAATTGACACGGACGTAGTAATCCACCTTCACGTCGTACAGCTCTTCCAAGGCACGGATGGATTCGCTGATGCCATAGATGCCCGCATGGGTCAGTTTATCATAGTCACCATATGTCGGCAGTTCTACATAACTGTCACGCGGTGTGGAGATGAGCTGTACTTTATGTGTCAGCGGATTGACCGAAGCCAGGATGTTGACATCGCTGCGGCTGGTCTGGGAGATATCCCCATACACATCGATACCGGAAATATAGACGATGAAGGGTTCTCTCGTGACCTTGCGGCTGCCCTTCGTCACATTGACCTTGGTCTTGATGGTCTTGCTGTAGATGACACGGGTCTGCTCATTGAAATCCGGATAGATCTCTTTGAGGATCTGCCGGTAGGCTTCATTGAACGTGATAGCTCCTACGTCCCCATTCATCAAAGCGCCGACCGCTTCCGCATAGGAGGAGAAGCTTGTGGCGGAAGGCATTCCGCCCAGTTCCTTACTGATATCCTCCATCAATTTGTCGGTGTTCTTCTGATCGACCGCGGCCGTGCCGTAGATATAATACCCTGTATCCCCGATGGACTGCGCCGGATCATCGTATAAGACCAGGACGCTCATTTCATCGGTCTTGGTATCCGCGCCGGTGATCCGATCCAGGACCGAATAGGTCTTGATCAGATAGCCAAGCGCTACTCCCAGCATCAAGGATATGAGCACCGCCAGGACCCTGCCGCCGGAACGGCTCCGGTAGGCGTTGCACAAGCCCAAAGTCAGCAGGAAAAATACCAGCAGGACCGCACCGCCGATGATCACATATTCCAGTGGGAACAGGTCGATCATGTACACGCTGATGACGACTGCGATCGACAACAGCAGCTGGATCCAGACCCAGACGGAACCGCGCTTCTTCTTTCGTCTGCGGTGATAAGATTCATAGTTGTTGTAATTGTACTGATTTGCCATGTCTGCTTTCCTCGGTTTACAGATTCTCCTCGATCAGATCCAGCAGTTCCTCGGTGGTCATGGGGTTCCAGACGTGCAGCAAGGGGATGCCGCAGGCCCGATACGCCCCATCCACGAAGATGTCACGCTCGATACGCGCATCCTGCTCGTGGCTTTTATCATCCAGTTCGATGCCCATCAGGACCTCCATGGTCTCAGGATCGGTCAGAATGAAATCTGTATGTTTGGCTTTGATCCGATTGAAGGCCGCCATATAATCTTTCTCTGTGCTTTTGACCGCCATGATATCTGCCAGCCGCATCTTGATGAGCACCTGAAGGTCCAGGGCTTCCGCGGCGGGTCGCAGCACCTCATAAAACTGCGCTTCGTTGTCGGTCAGAAGCGGGCGTCTCTCGTACGGATACGGGTCCTTGCGCAGGCGCCGGATGAGCCAGATCAGGCCCAGTACTAGCAACAGTGCGCCGAGACAGCCGATCAGGATCGAAATGTCCCCGTTTGACAATTTCATGTTTTTACTTCGTTGCTTTGGTCATGCTCTCAATGATGGCCAGAGCCGGATCCAGCCAGTCGCCCTCGATCTCCTCGATACGGCCGGCATCCGCATGCTCGGCCAGCGTCGGATCGATCGGCAGACGGCCGATGACCGCGAGGCCATGTCCAAAAGCGATCTCCTCGATATGGGATTCGCCGAAGATCTTGTGGCGCTTGCCGCAGTCCGGACATTCGAAATAGCTCATGTTCTCGACGACGCCCAGGATCGGGATATTCATCATCTCGGCCATTTTCACGGCTTTGGTCACGATGAGCTGAACCAGCTCCTGCGGAGAGGTCACGATGATGATGCCATTCAAGGGGATGGACTGGAAGACCGTCAGCGGCACATCGCCGGTTCCCGGCGGCATATCGATGAACAGATAGTCCTCGTTCTCCCAGATGACCTGGTTCCAGAAATTCTTGATCATACCCGCAATGACAGGTCCGCGCCATACAACGGGATCGGTCTCGTCAGGCAGCAGCAGATTGATGCTCATGACGTCCACGCCGCCCTGAGACTTGACCGGGAAGATCCCATCCTCATTGCCCATAGCCTTGCTGGTGATGCCGAAGGCCTTGGGGATGGAAGGACCGGTGATGTCCGCGTCCATGATGCCCACATGATAGCCGCGTTTGTTCAGCAAAGATGCCATCAGAGAGGCGACCATGGTCTTTCCGACGCCGCCCTTTCCGCTGACTACACCAATGACCTTCTTGATCTGGCTGAAGGGATGCGGTGCTTCGATGAAGCTTTCAGGATTTCTGCTGGGGCAGTCGGTGCCGCAGGTCGAACAATCATGGGTACAATTCTCAGGATTCTGGTTCTGTACTTCACTCATAGGAAGATTCCTC